>JBAQSX010000134.1:0-3578 GCA_049296695.1 Methylococcaceae bacterium
ACATTTTATTACCTTGAGTTTTGAATGTGATGTCTTACATGTCCAACAGGGCGTTGAAGGCGAGCGGCTCTGATACGCGCGTGTTATCTATTAACGTTCGTGCCGCCGCCTTAACTTGGTGTTGGGCAATTGAATTTTACGCCGCGTTAAATTGTTCGATATTCTATTGGCTTCTCGAATGAATAAGCGAGTCTCTTATGAAAAGAAATTTATTGGCTTTGTTATTAATTGCAATATCTAACTTCGTCTATGCTATTCCTCAAATTTCACCTGAGAAATATGAACTCAGTATTGGTGGCAGCCCTAGTTGGGGAACAGGAACAACAAACTTTTGGGAGCATAATTATTGGTATCCAAAAGCATGTCCTAACGGTGCTACTCACACTGGTAGAGATACCCATACCGAATCGAAATCTAACAAAAGACTCAACAAAATAAGGTCTTACGGCTTTGGACAAGTCAGCATTGTTGTTTTAGGTGAAGCCTGTATTAAAACTGATGCAACAAACAATATTGCTGGCTCTGTTGGTGCTTTATCATCTATTAGTATTAAGCATTTATTGGATTCTGGCGAAACTATTCAAACAAATTTACTGCATGGTGAGTTTCTTGCCACTCTTTCAAATAATAGTTATTTGGCAAAAAGCCAATATTTAGGCACTGAAGACAACAGAGGGCTTGGTTCTGTAAATAAAAAAGGAATTGTATCTTGCGGGGCTGTTCATTTGCACACAGAAATCTCATCTACAACTTCATTAGCATGGATTTGTACTGCTAATGCAGTTCCAAGTGCAGATGGACAAACTCAGCTGGATACTAAATACAGTAAAGACGAACTAATAGGGCATTACGATAAAAATAGGCTAAGTCGTATTTATTACTCGCCCGATGACACTTTTAATAAGCATTCGGAATTATTACCTTGGTTGTCAAATAATAACAGCAATATAACGCCATCATCTGTTAACTTTGATGTGTATGGCATTATCAATCAACCGCTTTATGGACAAATGTTACTAAGTCGTGAGAATGCCAAAGATTTTAAAGCGATTGGCATTTTGATGAAAAACGGTAGAAGAGGTGCTTTGGTCGATATTCAAACTCCAAATGGAAAATGGCTTGCAACAACATGGGAAAATCCAATAGTCAATGATTTTAATAGTGTTGCTGTAACTCCTGTTAATGTTTCTGGAGTGTCTTATCCTGTGAAGGGGCATTACACTTACACTACCGCAGGCGATTACGTTGCGATTCCTTTTGTTACAAAAGATGGTACAGAACTGTTAAAAGGTTATCCTGTTAAATTTTCAATAGTAAACCAAGGCGATATTGTTGTAGATAACGACCAAAGAAATGCCGACGCAGACTCAACTAATGATTTAAAAACTGAGCCAGCTTATAACGGCAAAACGGGTTTAAAAGTGCCGGGTTATTTTTTAACCGCAGATTTGCACTCAGGTAGAAGCAAAGCCTCCGCTCAATGGAAACCTTACAAAAACGGGAATTACAAAATCTATGTGCATGTTCCAGAATACGGTGCTACAGCAATAGCCGTTAAATATGTGATTAAAAAAGATGGCACTAATCCAACTGCTGTTAATTCTAAACCTATTGACCAAAGTGTTAATGCAGATAGATGGGTTCAGTTAATCGCACTAGATAACAGCGATACTTTCCAGTTTGATGATAATGGTTATGTGGGTTTGTCGTTGGGAGATGCTTTAGACGCTGCAAACTATCCTGTTGATGCAACGCAAACAGTTGCTTTTGATGCCGTTAAATTTGAATTAACTAACAGCTCTTCAATTATTCCATATAAAGCAACTTACAGTATTATTCAAGCTGGAAATTGTAGTATAGGTGGTGGCACTGAAGCTACAGGGCAAGTTGACATTAATCTGACTAAAAACAATAATGGATTCAATTTTACTGTAGGAAGCCATATTTTTTCTGCAAATTACACGAGTTCAGATAGTGCTAATGTAGATATTAATGCAACATTTCAATGTAATGGAATAAAAGAATCTCATTCTTCAACATCGTTAGCTAATATTAGTAATAATACAATAAACGTTAATGAATTTACCATCACATGGTGCGAACAGATGGGTTGTATTTTTAAAGAATCATGGTTATTAGAACCAACTAATAACAATCTAAAAATTAAGCAGTTAAAAAATAATAACAATTATCAAAATTGTCAGGATTTAGACTGTTTTTTACAGTGATTCAATAAGCCCAACATGGGCGTTTAAGGCGAGCGGCTCTGATACGCGCGTGTTGTTTATAAGCGTTCGTGCCGCCGCCTTAACTTGGTGTTGGGCTTTTTCATTTCTCCGCTTAGAAAATTCTCAATATTTATTCAGAAGCGGTTAAAATCAAAATCTATGCACAAAGTAAAAACAGATACTTTAATAAAAATATTCCTTTTAATTTTAGGAATATTTTTTACGACTCTAGTTAATGCTGAAAGCATAACTAATTTACGTCAGTTTACGGGTCATTGGACAGGGCAACTAAATCAAACAACTGTAGATTTGCAAATATTTGTTAGTGATAATTCACTTAACGCTACAGCTAAATTTGATAAAAACAGAACAAATTTAGAATATCTTGGTTTTAAATCATCTTTTTCAGGTGTTTATTTTTGGCGTGAAGGTGATAAAGCTCCTCTTTGTTTATTCTTTGAAAATGGTCAATTGAATATGACGTATTTTGAAAAAGATAATGTTAGAAAAACTGTTCTTCTTTTACAGCAGTGATTGATTATTTGCAAAGTGCTAATGTAAAATTTTATATGTACAAAACCATCTTTGTATTTTTTTTCAATTTAGATACTTTTAGTTATTATGCCAATAGTAAGTAGATTTTTAGGCATTGTTATTGCCATGTTTTGGAATGACCATTCACCACCACACTTCCATGCGAAATATGGTGATTATGAAATTACAGTTAATATTTTTACTGGAGTAGTAGAAGGAAAGTTTCCAAAAAGAGCTTTGCGTCATGTTCTTGACTGGTACGATTTACACAAAGAAGAATTAATAATCAATTGGGAATTATGCCGTAAATCTAAAGAACCTAATCAGATTGAACCATTGGAGTGATTATGTTTTTGCATTTAATAAAAGCAGAATATGTGAAAGATTTTATTATTGATGTTACCTTCAATGATGGTTATAGAGGATTAGCGGATTTATCAGAGGCATTACAAGGAGAGGTATTTGAAAAACTAAAAGATATAAATGAGTTTTCTAAATTTAGAATAGATAATGAATTTAAAACTCTTGTTTGGGAAAGTGGAGCAGATTTAGCCCCTGAGTTTATTTATTACTGTGCTTTCAAAGAAAAACTCGAATTTGCAGAAAGATTCAAATTATGGGGTTATGTATCATAAGCCCAACAAGGCGTTTAAGGCGAGCGGCTCTGATACGCGCGTGTTATCTGTAAGCGTTCGTGCCGCCGCCTTAACTTGGTGTTGGGCTTTCTTTATTATTAGTAGTTAATATTTTTGGGCTAAAGTTTTAAATAATTGGTTGTTTAACGATTGAAGTTTTTTTGTCCACGAAAAACACAAA
>JBAQSX010000135.1:0-9027 GCA_049296695.1 Methylococcaceae bacterium
CGCCCCAAACCTGCACTATTTTCGCTTTGTGTTAGCTTCAAATAAGGCAATTAAAATTTTACATTTGGAGTACAAATCTCGATTTGTATCTTTAAAAAAGCACAAACCGAGGTTTGAACTCCGATTATTATTTTTTATTCGCCCCAAACCTGCGCTATTTTCGCTTTGTGTTAGCTTCAAATAAGGCAATTAAAATTTTACATTTGGAGTACAAATCTCGATTTGTATCTTTTAAAAAGCACAAACCGAGGTTTGTACTCCGATTATTATTCTTTTATTCATCCCAAACCTGCGCTATTTTAGTTTTGTGTTTGCTTCAAATAAGGCAATTAAAATTTTACATTTGGAGTACAAATCTCGATTTGTATCTTTTAAAAAAGCACAAACCGAGGTTTGAACTCCGATTATTATTTTTTTATTCGCCCCAAACCTGCGCTATTTTAGTTTTGTGTTTGCTTCAAATAATACAATTAAATGATTACGCGCCGCGCAATTTCAATATCTTTGCGTAATAAATCATTAATTAAAATTTGCAAGTTGTTGGGATTATCACCGCACTTTTCACGAAAATACGCCACCACGTCACTGTCCAAATTCACCGATACGGGGGGCGGGGCAATTTCTTCATAGCATTGCATTTCTTCATCGGTTAATAAACCGCAACCGTGTAAATCTTTGGCGGTTTCATAAACGGCTTCCAGTATGCGACTGCTCTTAATCTTTTTCATAATGAATTTCCAACAACACGTTATTTTTGAGTGAAATATCCAGCTCTTGATTGGACGTTTTGAGTAATTTTGTGGCAAATTGTTTTAAAAATTTCAATTCGGTGGCGTTAATATTTTCCCGTTCGTTTTTCTCAAAACCAAAAATAAAAAACCAACGGTCATTTTTATTGGTCGCAATCAAAGTTCGGGTACTACCACGCTTGCCGTGACCTTGCACGGCAATTCGCTTTTTGACAATACCACCGCCTAAATCTGCGTCTATCAAACCGCACTCCATTTCACGAACAGCATTCACTAATAATGCGTCCGATAAACCTGTTTTTTCCATCCAACGGGTAAAATGAAGGGTTTTAAATAGCCGTGTCATTATTCGCCCCAAACCTGCGCTATTTTCGCTTTTATTTTATCTTCAAATAAACCGATTAGGGTTTTGCAGGATTCTACGCTAGCGCGTTCTTTTTCGATTTGTTCAACAATCGCGTTTTGTATTTCTAAGGGTGGGAGTGGGATTTCTATTTCATAAATTGTAGATTGATTAATTGACGGTTGACCACCTACTTTTGCATATTGATTTAAATTTATTTGCTCAAGTACAGTTTTTAAAAAAATTAAATTTAACGGTTTAATTTTTTCAGTTACATATAAAGCATTATCAGTAATCCATGAGTTTTTATCCGTAATATGAATCGCTCCACAATACGCACCAACTCGACCAATAATTAATGTTTTTTCTTCTGTAAAATATTCATTATGTCTGCCGAAATAACCATTGCCACCATAAACTAAATACACACCTTCTTTTTGGTTGCTTTTTGGTAGAAATCTGCCACTACTTAATTTTATTGCCTCACCCAATTTAACCATTTCCCAATCGGGTTTAATATCAATAACAGGGCGATAATTAGCAACCACTTTTTTTGCACCATCAATCACTTTTTGCCATTGTTCTATTTCAGCCACAATCGCGTTTTGTATTTCTAAAGGTGGGAGTGGGATTTCAATTTGTCTTAATTTTTCTTGATTTAACTTTGGTACTGTAACGCCCGTAATAAAAGGCAATAAATTCATTCCGTTAATAATTTCAACGAGCAATTCATCTAAAATCAACTCTCTTTTTGGGCGTAAAACATGAGCGTGATTATTAACCCAAGTTTTTCCATTTATAATAAAAGCGGTTTTATCGCCGATATTCCATTTCGCGCCATCTTCACCAATTAAAACAAGTTTCTCATCAAAAATATAATTATCAACATAATCAACTATTCCAGTTGCTCCATAATATGGATATTCACCTGTTTTTCTATCTGATTTGGTTACAGGTTTTCTTAATGAATCTAAAATATCACAAACCTCTCCCAACTTAACCAACGGATAAACCCCATTATCCCGCGCTTTAACCGCTCTATATCGCTCGCCCGTTAAATTATAATCCCCCGACTCCGCAATTTTAGCTTTAGGCACTAATTGCCATAACGGGTCATCAATAACCTCACCCATTGCAAAACGCTCTAATAAATTTAATGCCTGCGGCAAATCATTTTTAGCACTTTCACGGCGTTGCGCCCCTAAATCAAAACCATCATGATTAATTTTAATAAAGGCAATTGACTTATTCACTTTTGCCAGCGGTTTATTTAATAACAAAATAGAGGTTTTAACCCCACTATAAGGCTGAAAAATACCCGCAGGTAAACTTATCACCGCCCATAAATAACCGCCATCAACTAATAACTGACGCAAGGCTTTATAGGTTTTTGCCGATTGAAAAATAATCCCCTCAGGCACAACAATCCCAGCGCGTCCATTACGCGTTAAATGCTCGGCAATATAATCAACAAATAATACCTCAGCGCGATTGGCATGAATACTAAAAGCACTATGCGGTTTAATACCACCTTTAGGGGTCATAAAGGGCGGATTGGCTAAAATAACATCAAATTTTTCTTGCCAGCGGTCTTGATTGCTTAAAGTATCATATTCAAAAATTTTCGGTTCTTTAAAACCGTGCAGATACATATTCACTTTAGACAGCCGCGTCATATCGGGTGAAATGTCATAACCTATTAATTGCTTAGATAAGGCTTTCTTTTCATCCACGCTTAATAAATCGCCCTGCTTATTAAATTGATTGGCTTTTAAAATATGAATATAGGCATAAATTAAAAAACCAGCCGTCCCACAAGCAGGGTCTAAAATAGTTTCATCTTTTTGTGGATTAATAATTTTAACGATAAAGTCAATAATATGGCGCGGGGTTCTAAATTGTCCCGCGTCACCTTGACTACTCATAATCGATAATAAATGCTCAAAAGCATCGCCTAAAGTTTCACTACCATCATAAATAAACTCATCAATTTGTCTTAAAAATAAAGTTAATACATCAGGATTACGATAAGGTAAAAACGCGCCTTTAAATACATCACGAAATAACGGCGGAATGCGGGGATTATTATTAATATTTTCTAAGGCTTTGACATATAATTCTAATCGCTCATGATTACCCAGTTTTGTGGATAAGATATTATCCCAACTATAAGCAATAAAATCCTCGGTAAAAAATAATGGCGGCGCGTGGAATTTATCTTGCGCTTCTTTATCCATATCGTTCATGAATTTATAAATTAAAGTCACGGTAATATGTTGTACTTGCGCCTCAGGACTGGGAATGACACCCACTAAAATATCGCGGCAGTTTTTAATTTTGGTTTGTATTTGTGAATAATCCATAAATGTTTTAGTGTAGGGTTTTAATAAAGCTGGAGTACAAACCTAGGTTTGTACCTTTAAAAAAGCACAAACCTAGGTTTGTACTCCAGAGTAGTTAATTAATAAATCGCGGCATTGTCCTAATGCTAATAATTGCCCATAATCAAACCCCAATTCTTTATAATTTAATTGTGCAATTTGATTACTATCAATAATCTCTTTAAATTCCTCATCAAACAAATAGCATAATAAAAATTGTTTAATTAAGTCCAGTTTATCAAGAGCTGTGGGATTACGCGCTATAAACGCGCTAGTTTTTTCTTCAATCACATCCTGTTTTGTTTTTATTTTATCGACTTTACCAAAAATAAACTTTAATACATCTAACCAAGTCGCGGCATTATTTAATTTTTCTAAAGTTAAATACTCACTGGGTTTATTTTCATAGCGTTGTTGGGTGACAATAATGGCTTGCTCCCAATTATCTTGGGCAATTAACGCCATAATATCCTTGTCTTCACGAATCACTAAGGTTTTTCGATATAATTCTCTATCAACCCGCATGCCATTATTATCAATATATTGTTCATTAACGCTATTAATAAAATCAGGCTCATTAATGACGACCACTAAATTATTGCGTTTTTCATTATCAGCATTATCGGTGTTATAACTAATAACAGGTAAAGGCAGAGCCTTATGGTAATCAAATTCTTTTTCAAAAAATTCACACACCGCAAAGAAATCAAATAAATAAAAACTTTGTTTTTCAATCGTGGTTTTTTTATCGGGTGATTGAAAACTGTATTTGCGCGTACCGCGTCCTTTCATTTGCACAAATTCAGTGGCTGAAAATACAGGACGCATAAACACGATATTTAATAAATCCGCGCAATCATAACCTGTGGTCATCATGCCAACAGTCACGCAAACGCGGGTTTTACTGCTGTCATAATCGTCTAAAAAAGTGCTTTTACCGCGTAAGTTATTATTTGAAAATTGCGTGCTATAACTTTGCGCGTCACTAATCTCTGAGGTAATTTGTAATGCAAAATCTGAGGCGGGATAATGGTGTAATACGCGTTTATTTAAAATATCAGCAATGTTTCTAGCATGGTCTTGAGTAATACAAAAAATTAAGGTTTTACCTATTTCATGGCTAATCGGGTCACGTTGTGCGTGTTGTAAAAAGAACTGACAAAACTGTTCATTTGTATTGGGCGAGAAAAACTTTTTTTCAAAATCTTTATAATTAAAAACCTGTTCGCTGGGTTCATTATCTTGGTCATTTAATACTAAACTATACCCCTGCTCGGATAATAAACGGGTACTAATATCAGTTCGCGCTTTAATCACAAAAGGATTAATTAAATAACCCTCATTCACGCCGCTTAATAAATCATATTGAAAGGTTGGTTTATTCAACGCGCAATCAAACACCCGATAAGTATCTAAGTATTGACGCATTTCTAAAGCGCGTGGGTCTTCATTGCTTAAAGCATTAATATCAATATTTTTTAAATACTGTTTAGGCGTTGCTGTTAAACCTAATTTAAAACCGTTAAAATACTCAAATACCGTGCGGTATTCGCCACTAATACAACGGTGCGCTTCATCAGAAATAATTAACTGAAAATCATCGGGCTTAAATTCAGTTTGATAATTATTAGCTAAAGTCTGCACTGTCGAAATCACAATCGGTACTTTATCCCATGATTGGGGTTGCTGTTTATAAATAACATAGTTGTAATCGTCTTTTAAATAGCTTTTAAAATCTTTTAGGGCTTGTCGCTCTAATTCAATTCTATCCACTAAAAATAACACGCGACTAGCGCAACCGCTTTTTAAAAACAATTTAATAATAGCGGCGGCGGTTAAGGTTTTACCTGTGCCTGTTGCCATTTCTAATAAATAACGGCTTTTATTTTGCGCGGCGGCTTGTTGCAAAGCGTCAATAGCTTTTAATTGATATTCGCGTAAAAAACGCAAACCATAATTTTTAATAAAACTTGCTTGGGTTTTTGGATTACTATAATCAGGATGGGTTTTATAATCAGGGTATTGTGATAATACAATATAATCGTGTTCAATAGTTAATGAGGCTAATGCTTGCGGATTGATTATAGGCGTAACTGTATAAGAGGCGGGTGGTTCTGCAATACTATTATTAACAGCATTTGCTTGTAATAATAACTGCTCATAGCTTGGAAATTCTTTAATTAAACGTGGGTTATCGTGGTTAATATGCCATAAATAATGTTTATTACCGTTGGATAAAATAATAAATGCGGCGTTAAGTGCTTGTGCGTAATTACGCGCTTGTTCTTTGGCAGTTAATGGGTGTTTTTTAGCGCGTTTAGCTTCTAAAACAACAAAGGGTAAATTATCACTATTTAATAAAACATAATCAGCAAAACCGCGTTTTTTATGTGCGGCTAAACTTGGATATTCTATTTCAATATTTTTTTGTCCCTGCTGATTATTATCAAAACGCCAACCTGCTTTTATTAATAAATCATCAATTTTAAGTCTGGCGTGTTGTTCTGGAGTCATAGGCGTGGGTTTTTAAATAATGGCAATATACAGGTTTTTCAAAATCATTTAATTACTATCTAAATTATTAATGTAGGGGCAAATTATATTTGCCCTTAATAACAAGTCGTTGTACAAGGGCGAATAGTGTCGCCCCTACAATTATCCTATTTTAAAACCCTAATAACTGGAGTACAAACCTAGGTTTGTACTCCAAAGATAATAATTAAACCAACCACACCCCGCCTGAAACTAAACCCGTAGTCGTTAAATTAGTGGCACTGACTCCTGTTAATTGAATTAAACTATCATTAGTGCCGCTGTCTTGAAAAACATAAGTATTATTCAAAGCAGTAAATGCTACAGTATTTCCTACAGTTGTGATATTGCTTTGCAAATAACTAATCGCATTAGTTAAGCTGGTGCTAGTAATAGTTAATGGGCTAGTATAATTATCAATATCATCAAAACTAATTAAGCCATTAACAATATGGCTACTGTGAATAACCCCTGAATCAATGCCATTAAAAGCAGTGATATTGGCTTTAATCACGGTACTGGGTAAATCTAATTTATCAATACCTACACTACTACTGCCTACGGCTAATTTAAAGCCTGTCACCGTATCAAAAGCAGTCACTAAACTATCACCCGCGCTAATACGCACTACATCGGTAGAAGCGGTGCTTTCAGTTAAGATATTAGTATCTTTTCCCAAACCACCTATCAAAGTATCCGCACCTAAATTACCTGTCAAAGTATTAGCCGCGCTATTGCCTGTTAATAGATTATTTAAAGTATTACCTGTAACATTAATGCTGGTTGTGCCTGTTAAACTTAGATTTTCAACATTAGTCGCGGGTAGTGTATAACTAACTGAGCTATTAACGCTGTCAATTTCAGTTTTTGAAGTTGAGCTTTCAATAATGGTATCTGCACTATTATCGACATAATAACTATCATTACCCAAACCACCATTTAGAGTATCCGCGCCATAACTACCATTTAAAGTATCGTTACCACTACCGCCTTGCAGATTATTAGCCAAGCTATTACCTATTAAGGTGTCATTGCCACTACCACCAATCGCGGTTTCAATTTGAGTATCAAAACCAATAAAAGATTGCTTAGCGGATAAGATACTGCTGGCTTTACTGCCAATAGTGTTCCAACTACCTGCATTTAAATTAATCGATACGGCTTGAGTTTGTTCGCTCGCGGTTAAAGTATCTAAACCCGAACCATCCCAAATATAACGATCAGTTAAATGGTAGGTATCATTACTTGTGTGATAATTATGATTAACACCATAAAAATATTGAATAGTTGCCATATCAAATAAACGTGGCACAGTCGCATAATTAGGACTGGTGTGAGTATAAGACATCACAGTGTTGATATTATTATCTTCTGTGCTGGGCAATTTAGGCGCGTCATCAAAAGGATGTTTTAGCCCTAAGCCGTGACCAATTTCGTGTAATAACAATTCAAAACCATAACTACCCATTGATAAATCGGTGTAAGTGTTTTTAATATGCACATCACCGCGTGTGGGAAACCAAGTATATCCCGCTGAATCGCTATAACCGCCCGAGCTTAAATCATCTCGAAAAAAGCGTAGTGCAACGCTGGTGCTATCGGTGCTTTCGGTAAAGTTTAAACCTGCTACGGCACTGTAGGCGGCTAATGCTTGTCTGACAGCGGTTTTTTGGGCATCGGTGTAGGGCATAAAGCCTTTGATATTGGGGGTGATGTTGTCGTTGGCGGTGGTGACAAAACTATAAGTGAGGGTTTTCGGCTGACCTAAATCGCCCCAATGCGAACGACTGTCTAAACTGCCAATAAAATAGGGTAGTGCTTGCACACCTGTAGCGTAGCTAACATGTTCTATACCTGTCGGCAAATTGTAGCCATTGACGCTGATATAGGCAGTATCATCACCACTTGTGTCGACAATAGTATCGTTTAGGTTATCAATATAATAACTATCATTACCCGCGCCGCCGCTTAAAGTATCTTTACCCGTGCCGCCGTTTAAAGTGTCATTGCCGCTACTGCCATAAAGCGTATCATTACCTGTGCCGCCGTTTAAGCTGTTATTGCGGCTATCGGCTTTCACACCGTCACTGCCATCGAGATAATCATTACCATCATCACCGCTTAAAGTATCACTGCCATTATTACCATAAAGCGTGTCATTACCCGCGCCGCCGCTTAAGGTGTTGTTGCTAGTTTCACCATTAAAACCGTCACTGCCATCGAGATAATCATTACCATCCCCGCCCAGTACGCTATCTGCACCAAATCCACCATAAAGCGAGTCATTAGCGGTACCACCGTCTAGGGTATCGTTACCCGCCTCACCAAATAATTGATCAAAGCCATCACTGCCTTTTAAGCTATCGTTGCCACCACCCGCATAAAGGCTATCATTACCTATGCCGCCGTCTAAGGTATCGTTACTGTTATCGCTGTTTGCACCATTACTGCCTTCAAGATAATCATCACCATCACCGCCAAAGACACTATCCGCACCCAAGCCACCCCAAAGCGCGTCCTTACCTGTGCCACCGTTTAGGGTATCGTTGCCGTCAGAACCATCGGCATAATCATCGCCATCACCGCCACTGAGGCTGTCATTACCCGCATCTCCCCACAGCGAGTCATTACCTGTACCGCCGTCCAAAGTATCGTTTCCTAAATCACCCGCTAAATAATCATTACCTGCTAGTCCATAAAGCTGATCCGCACCACTTGTGCCGTTTAAAGTATCGTTACCACTTGTACCTTGTTGCACAGCGGCACTTACTAATGATGCTGTATTAGATTTTTTTGATGTGTTTTGATTCATGGCGTAAATCCTTAAATTAAAGTAAAAAGAAGATTATAGAAGTTAATTGCTTGTTTATAAATATCTGAATCAGGATTTACAGGATTAGACTTGTTGCGACAGAATAAAATAATATAAAATACTCGGATTTTATAATAAATGATAGCGAAATAAATATGAAAATATCAACAAAAGACTTAAAAAATAAAAGACAATGGAAATCAGCAACAG
>JBAQSX010000136.1:0-31798 GCA_049296695.1 Methylococcaceae bacterium
CAAAACATGTTTTGGACTCCGAAAAACGAATTAAACAGCCGCCGCTAATTCAGCACGCATGTCATCAATCACTTTTTTATAATCAGCTTGATTAAATATCGCAGAACCCGCCACAAAAGTATCTGCCCCAGCTTCTTTAATTGAGCGAATATTATCAGTTTTAACGCCGCCATCAATTTCTAAACGAATATTAAAACCGCTGGCATCAATTTTTGCACGCACTTGACGTAGTTTATCTAAAGCCGAAGGAATAAACGATTGTCCACCAAAACCGGGGTTGACTGACATTAATAAAATAATATCGAGTTTATCCATGACATAATCTAAATAATGCAATGGCGTTCCGGGATTAAATACTAAACCTGCAAGGCAACCTTGGTCTTCAATTAATTGCAAAGTGCGGTCAATATGCGTAGACGCTTCAGGGTGGAAAGTAATAATACTCGCACCTGCTTTGGCAAAATCGGGAATAATTCTGTCTACGGGTTCAATCATTAAATGCACATCAATAGGTGCGGTTACGCCGTGTTTTCTTAAGGCTTCACAAACTAAAGGCCCAATCGTTAAATTGGGTACAAAGTGGTTGTCCATCACGTCAAAATGCACGATGTCTGCGCCAGCGGCGAGTACGTTATCGACTTCTTCGCCTAATTTAGCGAAATTGGCTGACAAAATAGAGGGGGCAATCCAATTTTCGTTCATGAGTATGTTCCTCGGTAGTAATAATAAATTTGGTCTGCCATTATAGCTGTTTTTTGGGTTAAGCCGCGCTTGCTTTTTTCAAGTATGCCACGCCTGAATGGTGTTGTGGTTTGACTTTGCACACATTTCATAGAGAATAGTCTCTTTTTGCCTTAAACACTTAACAGTTACCCAACGCATGGATAATCACCCTTTAGAAGCTAATAGCTTAGTTTCAGTGCGACAGTTGTCGTTTTCGCGTGGTAATAAGAAAATTTTTGATGATATTTCGCTCGATTTTGAACGCGGCAAAATCACGGCGATTATGGGCCCTAGCGGCACGGGTAAAACCACCTTATTAAAACTCATCGGCGGACAGCTCCAACCTCAAAACGGCACAATCAGCGTAGACGGTCAAATCGTTCATCAATTACGCCACCATGAACTCTATGAACTGCGCAAACGCATGGGCATGTTATTTCAAAGCGGCGCGTTGCTTACCGACATGAACGTTTATGACAATGTTGCCTTTCCTTTGCGCGAACACACCCACCTGCCTGAATCAATGATTCGCACTTTAGTATTAATGAAGTTGCAAGCGGTAGGTTTGCGCGGTGCAAGACTGTTAATGCCTAACGAATTATCAGGAGGTATGGCGCGGCGCGTGGCAATGGCGCGAGCAATTGCTTTAGACCCGATGATGATTATGTATGACGAGCCATTTACAGGACAAGACCCAATATCTATGGGCGCGTTAGTGCATTTAATTAAAGCCTTAAATAATACTTTAGGACTGACCAGTATTATTGTGTCGCATGACGTTTATGAAACTTCATTAATTGCCGATAAAATTTATGTTATCTCAGACGGTAAAGTAGTTGATTCGGGTTCACCTGAACAAATAAAACATTCTAATTCAGAATGGGTGCAACAATTTATGACGGGCGCGGCAGATGGCCCTGTGCATTTTCATTATCCCGCTAAAGATTATGTGGATGATTTATTATTTACAGGTGGGCGGTATTAAATAATCGACAATAATATGTTAAACAATATCGTCAAGATTATTTGTTCTCATGCCAAAATTGATGCCATTTATTTATACGGCTCACGCGCAAAAAATACTGCTCATGCCAATAGTGATTGGGATATAGCGGTTATATTTACTGAATTTGAAAGTAGTGAATTAGAACGTCTGGTGCGTCCTCAATTATTAGAAGCCGAAATAGAACGCGAATTAAATGCCTACCAAAAAATTAGCGTAATAGATTTAGAAATTGTGCCTATTTATTTGCAAATGGCAGTTTTAAATCATGGTATAAAATGCTTTGAACGCAATAGTTTTCACGTTAAACGCATCGAACAAAGCATTTTATCGAAATGGGAAAAAGATTATGAGAGATATTGTCTATGAACAAGCTCTTTTTAAACATCAATGTGATATGTTAGCGATGCTAAATGACTATAGCAAACAAAACCCCAATCAATGGACACGGCATGATTTATTTGCTATTCAGAGAGTATTACAAATTTATATTGAATCGTTTATAGGGACAGCGCGTTATTTTGTTCAACAAAAATATCAACTCAGCGTCAGTCAATCGCGTGAAGCCATTGACCAATTAAAAAATCATGCTGATTTAACCATAGAGCAACATAAACAACTATTAAAAATTATTGGTTTTCGTAATGTATTAGTTCATGATTACTTAGATATTAACGATGCCATTGTACAAGCTATTGTCATTGAAAAGCAGTATTTATTGCTTGACCATATTATCACCCAATGGCGTGAACAATTAAAACAGTTATCGGTTTAAAATAAACAACATGAATTTAGATAATACTGAATACACCCACGTTAGATTAACCCAATATCAAATAACGACGATAAAAAACATAATTCATTTGGTATTAGGCGATGATAAACAGACGACTATTTACTTATTCGGTTCGCGGGTGGATTTAAACAAACGCGGCGGCGATATTGATTTATTTATTGAAACTAATGCCGAATTAGAAAACAGCGTAGACACCGCCTGTTTAATTTATGCCAAAATCATTATGGCATTGGGCGACCAAAAAATTGATGTGTTACTCAAAGATAATAAAACTCAAGAATGCGCCATATTTGAAACGGCGCGGCGTACAGGCGTTATTTTATGATACAAGACACTATTGCCGCCTTAGAATTACATTTTGAACGGGCGCGAGATACTTATAATGAAATTCAATTTTTTATTGACGCATTAGAAACGGATACTTTAAATAAAGAACAAATTAAAACTATCGATGCGTTTATTTTTCGTTATATTAAAATACAAGATTTAATGGGCGATAAATTATTTAAAGAGTTTTTAATTTGTGTTGAAGATTACAATAGTAATATGACCATGTTAGATGTCGTTCATAAATTAGAAAAAATTGAAATACTCGATAGCGCGTTGACATGGTTTAGTTATCGCACTTTACGCAATGCACTAACCCATGAATATCCCAATAACCGCGCTGAGATTATTGCAGGTATCTTAAAAGCTTTAACCGTTTTTAATCAACTACACTTTATTTATCAAAAAATAGTCAGCTATTTACTCGATAAACAGTTATTATCACCAGCAAATGAATAGCTCATCCTTATGATTGAATATCTACAAACCCTAGGGCGCAGTACCCAGAATAGTTTTACTAAACTAGGACGCGCCACGTTTTTTTTAATGCAAACCCTATCAGGCATTATTAGCGTTTTGCCCCGTCCACGCTTATTAATTAATCAACTGTATTCTGTTGGCGTATTATCGTTTTTAATTATTAGTATTTCGGGTTTATTTGTCGGCATGGTATTAGGTCTGCAAGGCTTTTATATATTGTCTGATTTTGGCGCGGAAGAAACTTTAGGCGTGATGGTTGCCGCCTCATTAGTGCGCGAATTAGGTCCAGTCGTATCCGCATTATTATTTGCAGGTCGGGCGGGTTCGGCATTAACCGCTGAAATTGGTTTAATGAAAGCCACCGAACAATTATCAGGCATGGAAATGATGGCAGTTGACCCTATTAAACGCATTATCTCACCACGGTTTTTAGCAGGACTTATTTCAATGCCATTACTTGCCGCTTTATTTAGTGCCGTAGGTATTATTGGCGGACAATTAATTGGTTCGGGAATGCTAGGCGTAGATGAAGGCGGTTATTGGTCACAAATGCAGGCGAAAATCGATTTTAGAGACGATATTATTAACGGTATTATTAAAAGTTTAGTATTTGGTTTTGTGGTTTCGTGGATTGCTTTATTTGAAGGTTATGACGCAATACCTACCTCAGAAGGCGTTAGTCGTGCCACCACCCGCACTGTTGTTAATTCCGCTTTTAGCGTATTAGCCTTAGATTTTATTTTAACTGCCCTCATGTTTGGAGATAATTAATCATGCAGCACAGTAATACCCAAGATACCTTAGTCGGACTATTTGTTGCCGCAGGTATTGCAGGTTTATTTTTTTTAGCATTACAAGTTAGTAACCTAAGCTCTTTTTCTGAAAAGCCTAGTTATAGTTTAACCGCTCGTTTTGATAATTCAGGTGGCTTAAAAATTAAATCCCCCGTATCAGCGGCGGGGGTTAAAATTGGTAAAGTCACTGATATTAAATTTGACGTTAAATCCTATCAGTCTATTGTCACCATGCACATTGAAGCTGAATATAATAAATTACCCACCGACACCACTGCTAGTATATTTACCGCAGGTTTATTAGGTGAACAATATATTAGTTTAGAACCCGGTGGCGCGGAGGATTTTCTAAAAAATAATGATGCGATTGAAATTACCCAATCAGCCATTATTTTAGAAAAAGCCATTAGTCAGTTTTTATTTAAATCCGCTGAAGAAAAAGCAGAAACTAAATAATGAATCCTTTAAACATTATTAACCAAGGCGATGGTGTTTTTATTATTGAAGGTGATTTAACCTTTGCCAGTATTGATAAAAAAACCTTAAAACTCTGTCCTGTAAGCAATAGTAATGATAAAAACATGACTATTGATTTAAGCAAAGTATCCTCAACCGATAGCGCGGGTTTAGCCTTAATGATTGAATGGCTCAAACAATGCCGTCATCAGCGCGTACAATTACATTTTAAAAATATCCCCGAACAATTACGTCATTTAGCGCAATTGAGCGGTTTTGATAAAACCAGTCATTTTACTGACCTTACTTAAAATTCCCATGGATAAATTAACAATTACAGGCGGCACTCGCCTAAACGGTGAATTGCGTATTTCAGGCGCGAAAAACGCCGCACTGCCAATACTTGCCGCAACCTTATTATCTCAAGCTCCCGTCACCGTGGGTAATATTCCGCATCTGCACGATATTACTACCACAATGGAATTATTAGGACGCATGGGGGTTAGATTATTAGTCGATGAAAAAATGAATATTGAAGTCGATAGTAGCACCATTAATAGTTACGAAGCCCCTTATGAATTAGTGCGTACTATGCGCGCCTCTATTTTAGTATTAGGGCCATTATTAGCACGATTTGGTGAGGCGCATGTGTCATTACCGGGTGGTTGCGCCATTGGTACTCGGCCTGTGGATATTCATATTAATGGCATGATTAAAATGGGCGCGGATATTACTGTGGAAAATGGTTTTATTCATGCGAAAGCCAAACGTTTAAAAGGTTGCCGTTTAGTATTAGAACAAGTCACCGTCACAGGCACTGAAAACTTATTAATGGCGGCAGTACTCGCCGAAGGCATAACTATTATTGAAAATGCCGCGCGTGAGCCTGAAGTTTCCGATTTAGCGCATTTTTTAAATAAAATGGGCGCGAAAATTACAGGTATTGGCTCAGATATATTAACTATTGAAGGCGTTGAAACCTTGGGTAATGAAAGTATTTATTACAGTATATTACCCGACCGTATTGAAACAGGGACTTATTTATGCGCGGCGGCAATAACAGGCGGCAGAGTTAAAGTAAAAAATACCTTGCCTAGTATTCTCGATGCAGTATTAGATAAATTAATTGAAGCGGGCGCGGATATTAAAACAGGTGAGGATTGGATTGAATTAGATATGCACGGGCAGAAACCTAAAGCCGTGTCACTCAGAACCGCGCCCTATCCTGCTTTTCCTACTGATATGCAGGCTCAATTTATTGCCTTAAATGCGGTTGCAAATGGCGTGGGTATTATTACTGAAACCATTTTTGAAAATCGTTTTATGCACGTTCAAGAATTACAAAGAATGGGCGCGAATATTCGATTAGAATCTAATACCGCAATTTGTACAGGCGTTGCAAAATTAACAGGTGCGCCTGTAATGGCAACCGATTTACGCGCCTCAGCAAGTTTAGTTATTGCCGCATTAGCCGCTGAGGGTGATACTTTAGTTGATAGAATTTATCATATTGATAGAGGCTATGACCATATTGAAGAGAAATTAACCCAATTAGGCGCGACTATTCGCCGTGTGCCTGCTTAGTATTTATATTCTCATCTGAATCAGGATTTACAGAATTTTAAGATTAACAAGATTTTATCTTGATAATGCTATAACCATAGAAAATCCTGATTCAGACATCAATACTAACGCTATTTAAAACGGGATATTAATAATGACCGATGAAGAATTAAAACAATTAGTAGCGAGTTTAGCCATTGCTCATCAAGAGACTGAAAAAGAGGTTAAGAAATTAGTTATTGCTCAACAAGAAACCGATGTGCAACTTAAAAAATTAGGTAAATTAGTCGGTAATATCAGTAATAATCAAGGTGATATTGCCGAAGAGTTTTTTTATCGTAGTTTTAAACGCCACCCAGTATTGAATAATATTCATTTTGATAATGTATCGCGGCATTTAAAGAATTGTATTAAAGGCATTGAAGA
Organism: Methylococcaceae bacterium; assembly: GCA_049296695.1. GTDB lineage: Bacteria > Pseudomonadota > Gammaproteobacteria > Methylococcales > Methylomonadaceae > UBA10906. Next base: position 6,569 of record JBAQSX010000136.1, read on the forward strand.
TGAGTATGATATTGTATTAATTAATGGTGATTGTGTTGCTATTATTGAAGTTAAAGCCAAAGCGCATGTCAATGATTTAGAAAAAATGATAGCTAAAAAAGTGATTAATTTTCCTTTGTTATTTAGTCATTATAAAGATTATAAATTATATGCAGGTGTTGCCACTTTGGTTAGCAATTCTGAATTAATTGAAAAAGCGCGTGAATTGGGTTTGTTTTTAATTACCCAGCAAGGCAAACATACGGCTATTGTGAATAATGGTAAATTATTGCATTAATTATTTGTATTAAGATATTTTAGTTTTATTGTTGCCACGCTTTAACATCACTACCATTAAATTAAAGAAACATCGTCATTTCGGCATGGATGCCGAAATCCAGAAACCACGGATGGTAACGATTTATGAATACATCCCTGTAACTGGATTCCAGCATCCATGCTGGAATGACGCTTATCCAAAAACTAAAATACTGTAGTACAGGAATGAGCAAAAGAGCATCAAGAAGAATTACTTTTTAACTGGCAATTAGCGGTTGATTTAAAACCATTACAACGCATTGCAGGAGCAGATAATGATTAAAATTATTCAAGCACAGTATTTAACAGAAAAAGTATTACGTTTGCATTTTTCAGATAATACTTATGGTGATTATGATTGCCAGCCTTTAATTGATAGACAAACTGAATTAACCCTGCCACTTGCCAATGAATCTTATTTTAAGCAATTTTTTTTAGAATTAGGTGCGTTATGTTGGTGTAATGGTTTGGAATTAAGCCCTAGTAATATTCATAAAAGACTAGCTGAATCTAATCGACTATTGACTAATAAAGAAGCGGCTTAATTAAATAATTAGGTAGCCCTACAATTAAAATGCTAACAAAGTATCGTCATTTCGGCATGGATGCCGAAATCCAGCAACCACGGATGGTAACGATTTATAAATACATCCTTGTGACTGGATTCCAGCATCCATGCTGGAATGACGTTTATCTAAAAACTAAAATACTATAACAAACCCACGCCAAAACCCAAACGGAGAAAACCCCATGAAATCCATTATCCGCATTTTTTTATTTGTATTGGGCAGTTTAATTCATTTACCCGCATTGGCTAATTTGAATGATGGGCTAGTGGCGTATTATCCGTTTAATGGTAATGCTAATGATGAGAGTGGAAATAATCTTAATGGAATAGAAAATGGAACTATAAATTACGTTCAGGGAAAACTAGGTCAGGCTTTACAGTTTGATGGAATTAGTACCTATATTAATTCTGGCAATTCTTCATTATTTAATGTGAATCAGCATTCTATTATTGCATGGATTAATTATAAACAATTATCTGATTATAAAGTAATTGTAGGAAAAGTTAATCCATATATTTATGAAGCAATAGGTCTTGGTATTGGGCCAGATGGTACATTGGATACTGGTTTTGCAACCGATAACGAAGTTAATCATTTATTAATATCTAATATTATACCAAGTAACCAATGGCATTTTGTTGTAATGACTTACGATGGTGCTTTTGTTCGTTTTTACATTGATGGTACTTTTACTAATTCATATCCGCGCACTGGTATAGTGAGAGTAAATACAAATAATTTAACAATTGGACGACATGGTGGAGATAATAGAGCAGCAGACGCTTTTTTTAATGGATTAATAGACGAAGCCCGCATTTACAACCGCGCCCTAACAGATACTGAAATACAAGAATTATATGGGCAAGGTATAAAGCCGACAATAACCAGTATTACGCCAACCATTGCAATTCTAAATCAACAAACCACCTTTACGGTAACTGGCACAAATTTAAGCGATAATATGGGATTTACGATTGGCGATTGTGATTCAAATAACCAACCCATAGAAATAGGCAACGGTACAAATACCCAACGGCAATATCAATGCACACCACGCGGTACAGCAGGCGAAAAAATAGGTTATATTAAAACTAAAGCACAAGGTGAACGATTATTAAGTTTCACCACCAAAATACAAGCCACTGAAAACCTGCCTATTATTATTGATGTTAATCCTAAAACAGCCCTATTAAATAAACCCACAGAATTTACCATAACAGGCGGTAATTTAACGGCGAATATGGGATTTACTATTGCCGATTGCGATGCGTCTAATAATGAAGTAATCACTAAAATAACCGCCATTTCACGCACTTTTATGTGTACACCACGCGGCACAATCGGACGTAAAGCAGGTATTATAAAAACCGCGCCACAGGAATTAGCCTTGCATTATTTTGATGTCCAAATAAAGACACCTAAAACGGCTAAAATAGCCAAAGAAAAAACAGGTACATTAATTAATCAAAGTGAAGTTAAAACCATTAACCTAAAAGATTTAATCGCTATCAATGACACCACTTTAACAGTCAATACCCGTTTAAAATCACAAATTGCATTATGGAAATTACCGAGCATTATTAAAATAGGGAGCATAATGCGTAAAGTAGAAAGTTATGTAAAAACCACGCAAGGTATTATATTAACGGTAAGTATTCCTAATGAAGAAGAATGGTTAAAACAATTAAATTTTGACGGTAAAGCCATTCTAACCAGTAGTGCTTTACCTCAAGAAGATAAAGAAGCAAATCCGACTTTAAAAATAAAAGCATTGCGTCAATCTGAGTTAAATCCGCATATTAAAAAAAGTATTACCATCACCGATGACAAAAATATTTTTAAATTCAGTTTTACCAATCATATTTTATATGATGCCGATGGTGACACCAGCACAAAACTTGACCAATTATTAGTAAATGGCGATATTACCCTTGATAAACCAACAGTGACTTTTAATTATTCTAAGTCCATTATTCCTTTACAAATACACACCTCAGTGAAGTATTTTGCAGGAGAATCATTTAATTTACTGTACAACTCACCCGAATTAAAATTCCAATTAACCAATGCTCAGCAACCTATAAAATTAGGGACATTTATTTTTCCCATTCCTGTAACCAGTGGCGCGGTTTATGGTAATTTAACCTTGTATTTAGTATTTGATATTAACGGGCAAGCTAAAATCAGTGCGAATTTTAATCAATATGCAAAAGCAGATTTAGGTTTTAGCATTGATGCAAATAGCACCAATGTTATTTTTGATAAATACAATAAAAGTTCGGCTAAATTAGTTAAACCTGTTTTAACCGCCACAGGTGAATTTAACGCTTCATTAATGCTTAATTCTGCTTTGAAGTTTTTAGTATTAAATTATGATTTAACAGGTATTAATGCGGGTGTAGGGCCTGCTTTTAATATTAAAGAAACAGTCACACCTAAACAATCGTGTTTAGAGACCAGTTTTAATTTTAATGCTAATGCCAGTGCTTATATGATGCTTCCTCATGTTGAAGTAAAAGAAACTTATTGGGGTTGGTATTCATTTGAAGCATCAATGCTTAAAAATACTTACCAAGTATTTGATGGCGTAATTGGTTCATTTAAACCATTTAGTTTAAATGGCTGTACACCTTAAATGAAATAATGGCATTTAATTAAAGTTAGCAGGTTTTAAAAACCTGCTAACTTTAAATCCAAAAGAGAAAACCATCATGCCTAAAATTACCCAGCTCTCACAATTAGATTTAAATAGCACCTACAATTATGCTGATTATTTAACATGGTATTTTCCAGAGCGCGTGGAATTAATCAAAGGTAAAATTATGGCAATGTCACCCGCGCCTAATGTAAAACATCAAGGTATATCGCGTAATTTAACGCATTATTTAAGCAGTTTTTTTTATAAAAAACCGTGTCGATTCTTTTACGCGCCGTTTGATGTGCGTTTATATAATCGTAAAAAATCTTTATTAATGAGTCGTGATATTTACACTGTTGTTCAACCTGATTTATGTGTGATTTGTACTCCTGAATTATTAGATAAACAAGGTTGTAATGGCGCACCTGAATGGATTATTGAAATATTATCCAAAGGTAATTCCAAACGGGAAATGAATATTAAATATGAATTATATGCCGAGGCTGGCGTACAAGAATATTGGATAGTCTATCCCGAACAAGAAGCCATACATCAATTTATTTTAAATGAACAAGGACAGTATCTTTTAAAAAATATGTATGCTGATAAAACCGCGCAATCACATTTATTTCCTGATTTAGTGATGGATTTAAGCGAAGTTTTTGCTGATTAATAAGTATTGTAAAACCTGCTAGGTTTATATTATTGTAGAGAATAAACCAATTTTAAATTTTAATTAAGGACACACCATGCTAACCATTGCCGTCTCTAAAGGCAGAATATATGAAGACGCATTGCCATTACTTGCCAGTGCAGGTATTGAACCCACTGATAATCCAGAAACCAGTCGCAAATTAATATTAAATACGACAAGACCCGATGTGCAGTTAGTGATTATCAGAGCCACTGACGTACCCACATTTGTGGAATATGGTGCGGCAGATTTAGGTATTGCGGGAAAAGATGTGTTATTAGAACACGGCGCACAAAGTTTATATGAACCGCTGGATTTAAATATTGCCTGTTGTCGATTAATGACCGCCGCGCATAAAGACGCGCCGCCAATTACTGGACGGGTTAGAGTGGCGACTAAATATGTCAAAATCGCCCAAGATTATTTTGCTAGTCAAGGGATTCAAGCCGAAATAATTAAATTATATGGCTCAATGGAACTCGCGCCTTTAGTGGGATTAGCCGATTGTATTGTGGATTTAGTGGATACAGGTAATACTTTGCGAGCGAATAATTTAGAACCGCGTGAATTAATTATGAATATCAGCTCACGTTTGGTCGTCAATAAAGCCGCAATGAAAATGAAACATGCGGCAATATCAACTTTATTAAATCAATTAGAGCAAGTATTAAAACAGTAATAGCGTAATTCCACTATAGATGGTATTAAAACGACTGCCAGTCCTTCAAGGACTGGCAATCGTAGCAAGGTCTTTTTTTAACTAGGACTAGGTGGGATTGGCTTATGATACTGCACAGAATTGAGTTGTTCTTTATAAGCACTGGCTTGCGCATCATCAATAATACCTTGAATAACCGCTAATTTAATCACAGTATCTAATTGATTATAAATATTGCTGGTACTGGGATTTTCCATATTATTTAACTGCTCTAGTGCCGCTGTTATTGTGGCGGCAAGAACTGTAGGGGTTACTGCTTTAATACTAGGTTCTACTTTAATAGTGCTTGTCGGTAGATTTTGTTTAGTATTACTTATTTTAGAATCATTTGTTTTAGCGATAATGTTATTTGCTTTAGATTTAGATTTAGTCTCATTGCTTTTTGCAATACTAGAGTTTTTAGCCGCCTCTGCTTTATTAGCCGCATCTAATTCATTTTTAGCGGTGCTGTTTTGATTATTAACGCTATTACTTTTAGTTTCTTGAGTATCTTGTGGCAATTGCGCCAAAGCCTCAGTATCATCACTTTGTTGTTTTTTCTTCTGCTCAGCTAATTGCGCTGTTGTTTGAATTATTTGTTCATTTAATATTGCAATCTGCTCATTTAATTGTTTGGCAATTTTTTCTTTTCGTAGCTCCGTTATTTTTTTTATTTTTTGCGTAAATTCATTTTGTGCAGCAATAGCGGTTTGCTTCATTTCTTCTTTGGCTTGTTCATGCAAAACATTGACTGTACCTACCACAGATGAAGTCGTAATGACCAAACCCATTAAATAACCAATCAAATTTTCACCTAATTTTTTAGACAAGGCTTTAACTAATCGGCTGGTCAACGATGGTGTATTATGGGAGTTGACTGGATTTTCACTCATAATGTCTTACCGTATAAATAGTTATGCGTAAACTCGCCTGTAATACTGCTTTGTTTACAATTGAAATGGCATTTACACATGGTCATTTTTGTGTCGGAGAAGGAGTTACTATTTTTCCAGTTGTTATATTTTTAGTAGGCGTTATTGTTTGAATCTCATTGCTAAGGGGGGTTAACTCTTCGGTAATCGTTTGTTTAGTTGTTTCTAAAGTTTTATTTATAGCTTGGCTTATTTGTGCTGATTTTTCAAGCACCGAGCTATCTTTGCTCAGTAATACTGCTTCTTGGGCTAATTTTTCATTTGCCGCTTCAATATCGGCAAGACGTTTATTAAGTTCTTGCGTTTGGCTATCAATACTGTCTTCGATTTGTTTTAATGCCTCCGCCTGCATGGTTTGGGTTACATTTTTAATATCTTCTAAAGATTGGGTTTTTATTATCATGTCTATACCGCTGGCCAATGCGCTGGCTAATAGACCACTAATAAGATATGTAATTAAATTTTCTCTTATGTTGTCGGCAATATGTTCAAGTAAAGCGCGAGGCGATAAAATCCCATCTATGAAATTAGACAGATGCTCTTTAAACGTTAAAGATTCCGTTGCCGCTGGATTTTTTATTTGCGCTAATTCAGTATTGAGCTTAACAATAACTGCCTGTAGTTTTTCAATTTCAGTTTGCATATCAGCAATAGATTCGGTATTAATCACGCTCTGCTGTTCTTTATTGACAGGTCGTTCCGAATTAACTTTAGATCGTTCCAACATAATACCTTCTTAAATCGGTAGGTTTTACTGTAATTTTTCCATCTATTAGGAATTCGTTGCCAGAAAATAAGATTTTTTATTGATTAAATTTTTGTCACTACTTAAGTCTCATTGTCTGAATCAGGATTTTCAAGATAGAATAATAGCATGTTTATTCTCTAATCCTGTAAATCCTGATTCTTAAATAGTTATAAATTCTTATAATGATTAAAAGAGCAGATTTTATCTTTTTATAGCAATAAACCAAAATTAAATTAACCGTTTATTTCAATGCTCATCAAATTCTTTTAATAATGCAAGCATTGCGTCCATTGATAATTTGCCGCTAATATCGCCGCCTTCTAATAAACTATTCGCTAAATCACGTTTATGATGATGCAAAGCGACAATTTTATCTTCAATGGTATTTTTAGCCACTAGGCGATAAATGGTCACAGGGCGTTGTTGTCCCATGCGATGCGCTCTATCAGAGGCTTGGTCTTCAACGGCGGGATTCCACCACGGGTCGGTGTGAATCACATAATCAGCGGCGGTGAGATTTAAACCTGTACCACCTGCTTTGAGGCTGATTAAAAATAAATCACCTTCTCCTGCTTGAAACGCCTGTACGGCTTTTTTACGTTGGCTACTCGGTGTTGAACCGTCTAAGTATTGGTAATGAATACCTTTTTTATCCAATAATTCACGGATAATGGTTAAATGTCCAACAAACTGACTAAATACTAAGGCTTTGTGTTGATTATCCAATAATTCATCGACTAATTCTTCAAAGGCTTGCAATTTAGCACTGCTCAAAGTGCTTTCTTCCATGACCAAACGCGGATGACAACAAGCACGGCGCAGTTTCATAATTTCAGCAAGAATTTTTAATTGTTGCTGTCCTTGGGGTTGCTGCTGCACGCCTTTCATGGTTTGCAAGGCACTACGGCGTAAGGCTTCATATAAAGCGCGTTCGGGTTCACTGAGTTCTATGTGTAAGGTGACTTCGGTACGCGCTGGTAATTCGGTTAATACTTCACTTTTTAGGCGACGCAAAATAAAGGGGCGTAACACGGTTTTTAAGCGTTGTTGCGCCTCTTTATCGTGTCCGCTTTCAATAGCGTGGGCGTAACGCTCAGCAAAACGTGACCACGAACCTAATAAACCCGCGTTAATAAAATTAAATAAATTCCATAATTCACCCAAATGGTTTTCGATGGGTGTGCCTGTGGTGATTAATTTAAAGTCGGCTTGCAACGCCATTGCCGCTTTAGAGCGTTTAGTGGCGTGATTTTTAATGGCTTGCGCCTCGTCAGCGACTAAAGTATGCCATTGAATTTGCGCGAGTCGTTTGCCTTCGGTTTGCAATAAACCATAACTACAGACCACTAAATCAAACGCGCCAATAGTGTCGAGCATAGCTTGACGGTCGCCACTGCCAAAAGAATGCAGTTTTAATGACGGCGCGAATCTGGCACTTTCTTCAAGCCAGTTAATGCACACCGAAGTCGGCGCGAGAATTAAAGTCGCGCCCTGCTCTGCTCTGGATAAAATTAACGCTAATGCCTGCACAGTTTTACCCAAGCCCATATCATCAGCCAAACACGCGCCAGCCCCCCAATACGCTAAACGACTCAACCACTGAAAACCTTGCAATTGATAATCGCGCAATTCGCCTTGCAAACTACTGGGGACGGTAAAATTTAAGCCTTCTAAATCATGCAGACGTTGCAGTTGTTCTTGCCAAGGCTTGGTACTTTGGATTGCCATACCTGTGGTGATTTCATGCAGTGCTGGCGCGGCCAAAGGATGAAACTGTATTTTATCCTGTTGCACATCGCCCAATTGTGACAAATCGGTTAAGCGTTGCCGTAATTCTTGGGTTAAAGCAATAATTTGACCATCATCTAAAGTTAAAAACCGCCCTGCGCTATTAGCTAATAAAGTCATTAATTCCTGCATACCAATGACATGATTATCATCGATAACTAAATCACCTTCTAAACTAAACCAATTCTGTTCGCGTTGCACTGAAAAGCGCGCTTGCCCTAACCCCGCTTCTCGGCTGAGTTTAATACTTTTGCCTTTGGGCCATTCCAATAGCGCAATATCGCCTAAAGTTTGCAATTGCAACAACGTTTCTAAAGCGATTTCGGCATCTTCTAAACACCATTTCAGCTCTTTATCCAACGACAATAAAGTACAGGTTTCTAATAATTCCCGCGTGTGCAGTTTTTCTAATTCAAAATCGCGGCTGGTTTGCAAATGCTCCCCTGCAATTTCAGCCAGCACCGTCAAACCACCCTCAGCGGGTTTATACAACGGGCCACCTGCAAAAAACGGTTGCACAAACACCTCAATTTGCAAACCTTGTCCTAACGGTTGCAAATGCAAATGCAAGCGACTATCGGCTTCCACCACGTCCGCATGAATCGCACTGCCACCAATATCGGATTGCACCGTCAGTAACGTAGCCACTGAGGCAATCGCTTCTAATACTTGCTCTTTTGCGTCTAGCGGAATAATTAAACCCGCTTCACCTAAAATACTGGCTACTTGCCTGTGCGAATCATTAATTAAAGTAATTAATAAACCACTAGTGGTTTTTTGAATAATACGCGTTTGTTCTGCTTGAATATTGGGAATTAAACATAAATATAATTGTTCTTGACGGGCTTGCACTAATAATTGCGGTTCAGTGATACTAATATCAATGGCATTATCAAAACTATTTTGTTCTGCCCAATAAATATGTGGATGTCCTACGGCGGCTAATAAAGCATTATCGCCAAAACGATAATTTTCTTTTTGATTCGTATTGTAATAATCAGTGTCTTTATCAGTAATAATAGTGGCGCAGATTTTTTTATCATGCACGCTTAAATAATCTAATTGCGCTTGTTCAGTGGCTAAACGTTTTAAAGGAATTAACCGCCCCTTAGTCCAACGCCCACTTTTATTTAAACGTTGCTCTTTGGCTTCTAAAATAACCTCATTATTTTGCAATGTCACCAGCCAACACAAACGCACTTCTTGACTGATTGCTAAAGGTTTAACGGTTAATTGCGTTAACGCTTGCAAAGCGCGTTCCCAAGAAGGTAATTGCGGTAATAAATCCAATAACTGTTTACAAGAAGAATGAATATAACGCTTAGCGATTTGTTCTGAAGACTTATATTTATAAGATAGGCGTTGTAATAATAAGGCACTCACCGCTGTATACCAGCCATAACCATAGCTATTACTTTGCTGGCAAAATATTGCTAATTGCTCTAAAGCAGAATCGGCTTTTTTAGCTTGGATTAAACGCTCACTTTGTCCTAACCAATAAAGTAATAATACATAACCCAAATGCTCATAAGGCGAGTGATGATTTTTAAAGGTTTGGCTTAAATTATTATCGAATAATTTTAAAGCTTGCGTGCTTTGACTGGTTTTACTTTGATAAAGGTCGACGGCTTCAAGTAATAAAGTATTTAACAAATGAAATGAATCTTCACCGTGAGCTTGTTTTAAATTAATTTGCACTTGCGCTTTTAATAAAGATAAATCCCCCGCTTTGCGTGATTGCAATAAACTTAAATGATAAAAATAACCATAAAGCCCCGTTAAACAACTGTCCCGTTTGCCTGTTTCTAATTTTAATTGTTTTAATGCCCCTTGAAATAAGGTTCGACTATTTTCATAATCGCCTTGCATAAAACGCCACGTTGCTAATAATTTTAAAGCATCCGCTGAATTATCACCCACTAACCAATCTTCAGTATCATTAAAATTAGAGCGTAATAAGCGTTGCTCTAACACTAAATAAACCATTGCCGCTTGATTAGGTTTAGTATTACCAAAAAACTTTTCTACTAAGCTATATGGCTGACTCGTATCTTGCAGTGTCCAGCGTTGTTTTTCTAGGCTATATTTTAATATTAAAAAACGCATAGCCAGCGATAAACTAGCAAACCACGCGCTATCAAATTCATTAAAGAATAAACGTTGCATACTTTCATTAAAATACTGCGGAAAGTCTTGATAAAAACGACTTAAATTAGCCGCAAAACCTGTATCGTTACCTTGATATAAAAACACTCTTAATTTTTTTAAACGGTGTTGCGCAATCACCGCTTCACTGTGTTGGCTATGATTAGTATTATCAGCAATTAATAATTGCGCTAATTTAACAAACCACGGTTTAGTCACCGCAAGGCGCATTAATTCTTCAGCAATGCTGTACTGGCAATGCCAATCACCATTTTGCGTAGTGACTAATAATTCGTTTTTCTGTAATTTGTTTTGCAACGATCTATCTAATAAAGGAATTAAACGGCTATCAAAACCATCGGTGGATTTTAATAACAGTTGCAAACTCGCATGATTAATCGGCGCGTAAATAACGGCTAAAGCGAGTAAAATGGTTTGTTCAGTTAAAGGTAATATATTGAAAAATTTTAATAATCGGTTATTCATTGATATTATAGATAATAGTAGAGGTAGTGAGTATTATAATTATTGTTTGCCCACATTATAACTAATAACAAAATAATATAAATTACTTATAGGGCTAACAAATTCATCTTATAACTAGACGAATCTGTTGCATCTACAGTTAATTTATTAAGTCTTCAAAAAAGGCAACTTACCATATTAACACTATTTTATATTTTTTTATATACTTTTTATGAAATAAGCTTACACTATTTGATATTTAAGTAGCCTAATTCGCTTGATAGTCGTATTTTCTTTTGTTATTTTATTTATTAATAAACCCTTAACTTATATTGAAAGAATCCGCTTATTTAAATCAATTAAAGACGTATAAAAAATTAATTATTAGCTAAAAAATTTATCGCCTCGCGCTTTTTTACAAAAAGCGACTGATAGATTTTATTTGCGTATTACCTAATGAAGTGAGTTTGGTTTTAGAATATAAAGGCGAAAACGATTGGAAAAATGTAGACGATGATTACTAAAAAATGTTGGGATTTAATTGATGCTTTATTATCTTAACAGCGCAGTCTTTTGATTTTAAGTAGCGTGAAACGCTATATATAACAAGCTTATGTTAGACTAAGCCAGTAGTAATAAATGATGGCAGTGCTATTGAACAAACAGTAAGTTGGCGTGATTTTGTCAGTTACTAAACTAAATACACCCTTACAACATTGAGGAAAAAAGTATGAAAATTGGTGTTCCTAAAGAACTTCACCAAGGTGAAAAACGGGTTGCCACCACCCCTGATGCGGCGGCGCAATTAATAAAATTAGGTTTTAGCGTTAGCGTTGAAAGCGGCGCGGGGCTACGCGCTAATATCTCTGATGCTGATTATCAAGCGGTAGGTGTAGAGGTTGTTGAAAGCAGAGTGGAATTGTGGCAAAACGCCGACATTATTTTAAAAGTCCGCGCTCCAGAGCAACGCCCTCGCTTACATGAAGCTGATTTACTTAAAGAAGGCGCGACACTAATTAGTTTTATCTGGCCCGCGCAACAATCTGAGTTAATGGATAAGCTGGCAGAAAAAAACATTAATGTGCTGGCAATGGATTGTGTGCCACGTCTGTCTCGCGCTCAAAAATGTGACGCGTTAAGCTCTATGGCAAATATCGCAGGTTACAGAGCGATTATTGAAGCCGCGCAACATTTTGGGCGATTTTTTACAGGTCAAATCACCGCCGCTGGCAAAATCCCACCCGCTAAAGTCTTAGTGATAGGCGCGGGTGTTGCAGGTTTGGCGGCAATCGGTACAGCTAAAGGCATGGGCGCAATCGTTCGCGCTTTTGATACCCGTCCCGAAGTGAAAGAGCAAATCGAAAGCATGGACGCTGAGTTTTTAATGCTTGATTTTAAAGAAGAAGGCTCAGGCACAGGCGGTTATGCGAAAACCATGTCGCCTGAATTTATTGCCGCTGAGATGGCGTTATTTGCCGCTCAAGCCAAAGAAGTCGATATTATCGTCACCACCGCATTAATTCCCGGTCGTCCTGCGCCTAAGTTGATTACCGCTGAGATGGTGGCATCGATGAAAGCAGGTAGCGTGATTGTTGACTTAGCCGCTGAACAAGGCGGTAACTGCGAATTAACCGAAGTCAATAAAGTGTCCGTGCATCATGACGTGACTATCATCGGTTATACCAATCTACCCAGCCGTTTAGCCAATCAATCCAGCCAGTTATACGCCACTAACTTACGGCATTTATTAACCGAACTCACCCCCAACAAAGACGGCGAGTTAAACATCAATATGGAAGATGATGTGATTCGCGGCGCGACTGTTATCAAAGAAGGCAAAATCACTTGGCCACCGCCACCGATTTCAGTGTCTGCCGCGCCAGCATCGGCAAAACCTGCCGCCGCAGTTGTTCACGCTAAAGAAGAAGTCAAACCTAAGACTTTATTGCAACAAGTCTTACCCGCCTTAATTGTAGGTGTGGCTTTATTTGGTATTGGTAGCGTTGCCCCTGAAACCTTTATGGCGCATTTCACCGTATTTGTCTTAGCCTGTTTTGTTGGCTATCAAGTGATATGGAACGTTACGCCCTCACTGCATACGCCTCTTATGAGCGTCACCAATGCCATTAGCGGCATTATCGTTTTGGGCGCGATTATTCAATTAGCCTCAAGCAATCTAACCGTTAGCGTGCTGGCGGGTTTATCGGTATTAATTGCCTCAATTAACATAGCGGGTGGCTTTTTAGTCACACGCCGTATGTTAGACATGTTTAGAAAATAAGCGGAGACCCATAATGAATCACAGTTTATTAACAATGGCTTACATTATCGCCGCGATTTTATTCATTTTGAGTTTAAGCGGTTTAAGCAATCAAGAAACGGCGCGTAAAGGTAATTACTACGGCATGATAGGCATGACTATCGCCATTATTGCCACTGCCTTTTTAGTCGGCGAGGCAACCGCTTACGGCATTCTAGCAGGTGCGGTGTTGATTGGTGGTGCAATTGGCGTTCGCGCCGCCACTAAAGTTGAAATGACTCAAATGCCTGAATTAGTTGCCATTATGCACAGTTTAGTGGGTATGGCGGCGGTATTAATTGGTTATGCTAACTTTTTAGGGCATGACGCTGTTTTACAAGGTGCTGAGCAAACTATTCATAACATTGAAATCTATTTAGGCATTTTAATCGGTGCGGTGACTTTCTCAGGTTCAGTAATTGCCTTTGGTAAATTAAGCGAAAAAATCAGCGGCAAACCGTTATTATTGCCAGCGCGGCATTGGTTAAACCTAACGCTATTGCTTTCCGCTCTGGTGTTATTAGGCTTATTTATTGGTGAGACCAATGAAAGCCTTGCGCTGTGTTACTTAAGCATTATGACCTTGGTTGCTTTGCTGTTTGGTATTCACATGGTGATGGCAATCGGTGGCGCGGATATGCCTGTGGTGGTTTCAATGCTTAACAGCTATTCAGGCTGGGCGGCGGCGGCGACAGGTTTTATGCTCAATAATGATTTATTGATTGTGACTGGCGCGTTAGTGGGCAGTAGCGGTGCTATCTTGAGTTATATCATGTGCAGAGCCATGAACCGCCATTTCTTAAGCGTGATTGCGGGTGGTTTTGGCACAGTTTCAGGCGGTGAAGCGGCAGTGATTGAAGGTGAAGTCACGCCGATTAGTGCCGAAGAAACTGCCGCTTTATTGTTATCTGCAAAAAGCATCATGATTATTCCGGGCTATGGCATGGCAGTGGCGCAAGCTCAGCATAGCGTCCAAGAAATGACTAAGTTACTGCGCGACAAAGGCAAAAAAGTCGGTTTTGGCATTCATCCCGTGGCAGGTCGTATGCCTGGCCACATGAACGTGTTATTGGCTGAGGCAAAAGTGCCTTATGACATTGTTTATGAAATGGAAGAAATTAACGAAGACTGGGGCAATGTTGATGTGTCGATTGTGATTGGCGCGAATGATATTGTGAATCCTTCGGCGTTGACTGACCCTAATAGTCCGATTGCGGGTATGCCTGTTTTAGAATGTTGGAACAGTGAAACTACTATTGTGATGAAACGCAGTATGGCTTCGGGTTATGCAGGTGTGGGTAATCCTTTATTTGTGATGGAAAACACCCGTATGTTATTTGGTGATGCTAATACTATGTTGCAGGCGGTGTTGAAAGTATTGAAGGGTTAAGTGTTACTCGTATGATTTAAGCCTCGATTGTGTGAGCAATCGGGGCTTTTTTGTGATTAAAAAAGAATAATATCAGAATAATTTTTGACTATTTTTGTAAAAATGGTATGATTACCTCAATGTCCATCCATTGCGCGTGTTATTTATTATGACTTCTCAAGAAAATATCAAAAATTTATTCAAACCTCATGCTTCAGTTGTTATAAAGTTTTTTAATGATGCTGTAAAAGATTTTTATGATACGCCAAACCATGAAAAGTACGATAAAACTACACGGGCAAATATGATAAATAATCTCGTAGTTAATAGGCTTAGTACATATTCTGCATTTCATCCAGAAAAAAGACACAGAACAACCTTTTTTTCATTAAACGGAGCATCTGTATTTCGCATAAAACTAACAGACAAAAGAGGTTACAGTAAAAATATTTCTACTCATGCCGTTTTAAATTATCATAATCCTCAGTGTGACATGCCAGGCTTACCAGATGTCATAAAATTTGAAGTTGGATATATTCTTAATTCTACTGAAACAGAAATTGATGATATTCGTGTTATTTTTAGAAATAATAAAAAAGTATCAAATTGGTTTTCGATTATTGAAAGAGATAATTTACAAAATGATATTGAAGAAATATTAACCGAGGAGTTTAAAGCAAGTAGCTCTACTAACATCGTAAAAGTAAAAAAGGGCATTCTTCCCGACCAGAACAAACAAATTCAAGATAAAAAATGAATAACACTTCTTCTCCACAATTGGTTTATAGTCAGTCTAGTTTTAATAGACAAATGCTTACTATTGCACGAGATTATCGCAACGAAAGTCAATCTTCACTTTCAAAAAAAATAGGATTATCTCAGGCAAAATTGTCAAAAATTGAAAATGGTTTGCAAATTCCAGACGAAAAAGAAATTAGTTTATTTTCAAAAGTGTTAGGTTTTCCAGAAAGTTTTTTTTCACAGTTTGTTAATATTATTGGACATCCAATGAGTACACATCCTGCAATGTATAGAAAAGGCGCATCTGTTGGAGTAAAACCATTAAGTAAATTAACAGCTGAGATAAATATTAGGTTGCTAAATTTAAGAGTTTTTCTTAATTCTATTGAGTTAGAACCTACTTTAATTCTTCCTCAATATCCTATAGAGGATAATGATGATGACCCTGAATATATTGCTAAAAAAGTTAGAGAAACTTGGTTATTACCAAAAGGCCCAATTCTTAATTTAACTGAGCTTGTTGAAAAAGCAGGAGTGGTTATATTTTTATGTGATTTTAGTTATGCAAATGTAGATGGTGCATCAATTAAAGTTAATGGATTACCACCTTGTATCTTTCTTAATAAAGATAGACCAGCAGATAGAATGCGATTTTCTTTAGCCCATGAATTAGGTCATTTAATTATGCACTCTCAGTCCTCAGAGAAAATGGAAGAAGAAGCTAATATTTTTGCTAGCGAATTATTAATGCCAAGAAATGACATTAAAAGAGAATTTGGCGAAAGATTAACGCTTGCTGATTTAGCTAGATTGAAAAAAGTTTGGCGTGTAGCAATGCAAGCATTACTCTACAGAGCAAGATATATCGAAGCTATATCTGAAAATCAATCTAGTTATTTGTGGCGACAAATCAGTATGAAAGGATATAGAAAACAAGAGCCAGAAAGCACAAATATACCTTATGAAAAACCAAGAACAATTCCTGACATTGTGAATGTTCATAAAAATGAGCTTAACTATTCTATAGAAGAGTTAGCTCAAGCGACAAACTATTTTAGCGAAGAATTTAATAGTCTCTATATAGAATCTAACCAGCTTAAACCTAAATTAAAGCTGGTTATTAAGTAATCTATTTTCATTTTAAAATCCCCATTTTTAATAATAAAAAACTGGGGTTTTTGATGTATTTTCCAAGTAGAAAATACTAATTATACTCACCGCCAGTTAAATCCAACTGTAAGAGAAAATCATGAACGTACTCACTTTTAGCGAAGTCCGCTCTTCATTAAAAACTGTAATGGATGATGTCTGCAAAGACCATGTGCCAACAATTATTAGTCGCGTCAATGGTGAGCATGTTGTGATGTTGTCATTAGCGGATTTTAATAGTATGCAAGAAACGCTATATCTATTAAGTTCGCCTGCCAATGCCAATCATTTAATGGAATCCATTGCACAACTTAAAGCGGGTAAGACTCAAACACAAGAACTTATCGGTAATAAAAAACCAAAAAAGCAAAAGCAAACAGCAAACAAAAATCGGCAATCTCTCGTGGACACCGAATGCGTGGGCTGATTACCTCTATTGGCAAAAAGAAGATTTAAAAATTATTGATGAAATTAACAATTTATTAGACGAATGCTTAAAAAATCCTTTCAAAGGAACAGGAAAACCTGAACCACTCACAGGCAATTTAACAGGTTTTTGGTCACGACGAATTACACATGAACATCGACTGGTTTATTTACCAGAAGACGGCGTGATTTATATCGTTGCTTGTCGTTACCATTACTCGAAATAATAAAATTAAGCCTCGATTGTAATAATAACAAACGGGGCTTTTTTCTGTGTTCGCTAAATTCTCCAATAGCCCCATTGCAGATATACCCATTTTAGAATATTGGAACAGTGAAACCACTATTGTGATGACACTCAGGTATAGTATCGAGATTATGAAGATGTGGATAATCCATTATTTGTGATAGAAAACACCCATATATTATTTGATGATGCTAATACTAGGTTAAAAACTTAGTATTAGCTCAATTAAGCACTGGCAGTCCTCAAAGGACTGCCAGTGCTATAACCGATAACACCATAATTTACAAAATAAAACCGTCTAGCCGCAGTAATCACCTTCCCTAACTTTATAATATCTCGAACAGTTGTGTGAAATAGTAAATAATTTTGCATAAACAAAAAAGAGAACTAGACGTATAAAAAAACTCAAAATAATTAATGTCGACATTGCAAAATCAAAGTTAAATCTAGCGAATGAAAACCTGATTCAATCGATTAAAAAAGTCAATTGAAGATGATGATACTTTTAAAATATGCAAAAAATAGCGGTAACAAAACAGAGCGTAAAAAAATAACGCCCTGTGGCTTCCAGTACCAACCAACTGACCCGCCTCCCACTGTCGTAAGTAGCTCAGCATATCCTCGCTCATTTTGTTGATGCTTAGCGGTTTCGGTTTGATTTGCTGATGTCGCATGGCTTTACCCTCGTCGTTACCCTATAATCTTTATCGTAGGAAGAAGCCTTTATGGCTTCGCTATGATAACGTTCCTACCCTTTTGAAGTGCCGCCAGATAATAACTTTTAACTGGCAATGCTAAAGCTATTGCACTCCATCTTTTTAATTTTATTCAAGGTCTTTTATGAATATTCAACCCACTGCAATTGCTGATTTAGTCATTATTGAACCAAAAGTCTTTGGTGATGACCGAGGTTTTTTTTACGAAAGTTTTAATGCCAAACGTTTCGCTGAATTAACAGGGACTACTGTCGAATTTGTCCAAGATAATCATTCTAAATCAGCCAAACATGTGTTGCGTGGACTGCATTATCAAATTCAACAACCTCAAGGTAAATTAGTGCGCGTGGTGGCGGGGGAAGTATTAGATGTGGCCGTTGATATTCGTAAAAGCTCCGCTACTTTTGGGCAGTGGGTAGGGGTTGTTTTATCGGCTGAAAATAAACGTCAATTTTGGGTTCCTGCGGGTTTTGCTCACGGTTTTGTAGTATTAAGTGAAACCGCTGAGTTTTTATATAAAACCACCGATTATTACGCCCC
This sequence comes from Methylococcaceae bacterium, assembly GCA_049296695.1. Classification (GTDB taxonomy): domain Bacteria; phylum Pseudomonadota; class Gammaproteobacteria; order Methylococcales; family Methylomonadaceae; genus UBA10906. The sequence continues at coordinate 25,029 of JBAQSX010000136.1, forward strand.
TCAATATGAGCGTAGTATTTTATGGAATGACCCCGCTATTGGTATTGATTGGGGTATTGGTGAGACGCAACCTTTATTATCAGCAAAAGATCAAATTGCTTCATTACTCGCAGACGCTGAGGTATTTGCATGAAAATATTAATAACAGGCGGTAATGGACAAGTCGGTTGGGAATTAAGTCGCGCTTTATTACCTTTAGGGGAATTAATAATAACCCAAAGAAATCAAGCTGATTTTTCTAAACCTGAGAGTTTAAGTGAATTAGTTGAAACCATTAAACCCGATGTAATAGTAAATGCCACCGCTTATACTGCTGTGGATAAAGCTGAGACTGAAACTGAATTAGCGCAGTTAATTAATGGCGATGCGGTTGCTGTATTAGCACAGTCTGCTAAAAAAGTCGGTGCATTATTAGTACATTATTCTACTGATTATGTCTTTGACGGCTCAAAACAAGGTGTGTATTATGAAAATGACACAACTAATCCATTAAGCAGTTATGGCCGTAGTAAATTAGCAGGGGAACTCGCCATTCAAGCCAGCGGGGTGGATAGTTTAATTTTACGCACCACTTGGGTTTATGCCGCTCGTGGTAGTAATTTTGTGAAAACCATTTTGCGCTTAGCCGCTGAAAGAGAAGAATTAAATATTGTCGCCGACCAATTCGGCGCACCGACTTGGGCTAAATTAATTGCGCAGACGACTGCGCATATTATTAAACAATCTCAGCAAGAGCGAAAACAAGGCGCATTTAATTCTGATATTTATAATTTAACCTCAACAGGTGAAACTTCGTGGCATGGTTTTGCACAGGCAATTATTGACACTGCGCGTAGTAATAATGTGGAATTAAAAAATAAACTATTAAATCCAATTCCTACTACTGCGTATCCACTGCCAGCACAGCGTCCTTTAAATTCGCGTTTATCAGTGACTAAATTAGAAAATAAATTTGATTTAGTGATGCCCAATTGGCAGACTTGTTTAAAACTGTGTATGGCTGAGATGTTGTAACATTGTGATATAAACGATGCGTATTATTGCTAAAAAACATCGCGTGATTTTTACGAGCAACCAGCATATAAAGATTCGCAATTAGCATTAGAAGCATGGCATGAATAAACATTACAAGCAGACTGGTCTACGCCACAACAGCTAAAAAATCAGTTTGCTAATGCAAGTATTATTGCTGATAACAGAGTTGTATTTAATATTAAAGGTAATACTTATCGGCTAGTTGTAAAAATAAACTATCCCTATCGTGTTGTTTATATCCGTTTTATAGGAACGCATGAGCAATACGATAGAATCGAGGTCACAAAAGTATGAATATTACGACTATAACAAATGAAGTAGATTATCAATTTGTATTGAAAGAGATTGATAATCTCATGAATGCAGAACTCAATACCATAGAAGGTAAGTTGTTAGATAATTTAGTTTCATTGGTTGAAGAATACGAAACTAAAACGTTTTCTATTAACAAACCGAGTTTTTTAGCGCGTATTATGTTTAATATAGACAATCAAAAAATGACAATACGCAATATTGCTCATTGTTTTAAAGTGGATATTGAAAATATATTGAACAACACTTTAAAACTTTTTCATATTAATTGATAAGTTTTTAGTTAAGGTAATAATAATGGAATTAACAGCCGTATTAACAAAAGCCCTTGAAGGCGGTTATACCGCTTTTAATCCAGAAACAGGTACAACGACTCAAGGCGAAAGTATTGAAGAGGCTTTATCTAATTTGCAACAAGCCACTGAGCTTTATTTAGAAGAGTTTCCTTTAATTAGCGCAGGGCGTAGTTTTTTAACGACTTTTCATATTAGTAATCATGCCTAGTTTGCCTATTATTTCTGCTAAAGAATTAATTGCTGTTTTGCATCATCTAGGCTTTGCAATAGTACGCCAGCGCGGTAGTCATATTGTATTGCGTAAAGGCTCACAAGGTTGCGTTGTGCCTAATCACCGTGAACTTAAAACAGGTACATTAGCAGGGATATTAAAACAAGCCGATATATCTGTTGAACAATTTATTAACGCGTTAAAGCGTAATTAGACTTTTTATTTAAGGATTAAACTATGATATTAGTAACAGGCGGCGCGGGATTTATTGGCGCGAATTTCGTTTTAGACTGGCTTTTGCAAAGTGACGAGCCAGTGATTAATTTAGATAAATTAACCTATGCGGGTAATTTAGAAACCTTAGCATCATTAGATAATGATGCCCGTCATATTTTTGTACAAGGTGATATTGGTGATGCAACTTTAGTTTCTGAATTATTAAACAAATATCAACCCAGAGCAGTGATTAATTTTGCCGCTGAAAGTCATGTTGACCGCTCAATTCACGGCCCTGAGGATTTTATTCAAACCAATATTGTGGGTACGTTTCATTTATTAGAAAGTATTAGAGCGTATTGGAATAATTTATCTGAAAATGCTAAAACTGATTTTCGTTTATTACATGTTTCAACTGACGAAGTTTATGGTTCATTAAGCAAAGATGACCCCGCATTTACCGAATTAAATCGTTATGAGCCTAATAGTCCTTATTCGGCCAGTAAAGCGGCTTCTGACCATTTAGTTAGAGCCTATCATCATACTTATGGTTTGCCAGTTTTAACCACTAATTGCTCCAATAATTACGGCCCTTATCATTTCCCTGAGAAATTAATTCCATTAATGATAGTGAATGCCTTAGCAGGTAAAAACTTACCTGTTTATGGCGATGGTCAGCAAATTAGAGATTGGCTTTATGTCAAAGACCATTGCAGTGCGATTCGTTGCGTTTTAGCTAATGGCAGATTAGGTGAAACCTATAATGTCGGTGGTTGGAATGAAAAGCCCAATATTGAAATTGTAAATACCGTTTGTGCATTACTCGATGAATTAAGCCCGCGCGCTGATAATAAGTCTTATAGTGAGCAAATTACTTATGTGACTGATAGATTAGGTCATGATAGACGTTATGCTATTGATGCGCGTAAATTAGAAAAAGAATTAGGTTGGACACCTGCTGAAACCTTCGATACAGGTATTCGTAAAACTGTTGAGTGGTATTTAACTAATACTCAATGGGTGGCTAATGTACAAAGCGGTTCATACCGAGATTGGATTAACAAGCAATATCAAAATTAATAAACAGGAGAAATGCAATGACACGCAAAGGTATTATTTTAGCGGGTGGTTCGGGAACGCGTTTATATCCTGTCACTAAAGTAGTTTCAAAACAATTATTACCCATTTATGATAAGCCGATGATTTATTATCCGCTTAGCACGTTAATGTTAGCGGGTATGCGCGATATATTAATTATTAGCACCCCACAGGATTTACCGCGCTTTATTCAATTATTAGGTGATGGTAGTGATTGGGGTTTGAATTTATCTTATGCTGAGCAACCCAGCCCCGATGGTTTAGCGCAAGCTTTTATTATTGGTAAAGACTTTGTCGGCAAAGACGATGCGGCATTAATATTGGGCGATAATATTTTTTATGGCCATGATTTGCACGTTCAATTAGATAGAGCCTCAGAACGTACTAATGGCGCGACCGTTTTTGCTTATCATGTTCACGACCCAGAACGTTATGGCGTAGTGGCATTTGATGAAAATGGTAAAGCGACTTCATTAGAAGAAAAACCTGAAAACCCAAAAAGTAATTATGCAGTTACGGGTTTATATTTTTATGATAATTCGGTTTTAGATGTCGCGGCTACTTTAAAACCTTCGCCACGCGGTGAATTAGAAATTACTGACGTGAATCGTATTTATTTAGAGCGTGAACAATTATCAGTAGAAATTATGGGTCGCGGTTATGCGTGGCTGGATACTGGTACGCATGAAAGTTTAATTGAAGCCAGTAATTTCATTGAAACTATTGAACATCGCCAAGGTTTAAAAATCGCCTGTCCTGAAGAAATTGCTTATCGTCAGGGTTTTATTACTGCTGAGCAGGTCGAAAAATTAGCGCAACCGTTGGCTAAAAATGGTTATGGTCAGTATTTATTAAGATTAGTACGCGAAGAATTACGTTAATATTTCTTTTAATAAAAAAGCCCGTCAGTTTTAAAACTGATGGGCTTTTTAGTATTTGCAGTTATCTGAATCAGGATTTTCTTTGGTTATAAGACTACAGGATAAATCCTGTGAATCTTATAATCCTGTAAATCCTGATTCAGACATAATTAATTGTACAGACGTTGCAGTGCAACGTCTCTACCCGTTAATTTAATCTAATGCCTCAATTTTTTCTTGCGCGTCCAACCAATCCATTTCAGCCTCTTCTAACGCTTTATCGACAATTACCTTGCGCTCTAATACTTGTTTTAAACGATTCTTTTCGCTGTCGTTATAAATATCAGCTTCGGTTAATTGCAGTTCGATTTGCTTTTGTTCAGCGTGATAACGTTCTACTGCTAATTCGGCTTTTTTCAAAGTATCAAATAAGGGCTTATTCTGTTTTCTTTTTTCAGCCTCTAATTTACGCTGGTCTTTGCGCGATACATTATTATTATTTTCAATAACAGTATTATTTGCCGCATTATCTTGTTTCTTTTGCTCAGCCAGCCAGTTTTTATAATCGTCTAAATCACCATCAAAAAGCTGAACTTTACCGTCAGCCACTAATAATAATTGGTCAGTGACTGAGCGTAATAAATGCCTATCATGCGATACCACAATCATTGCACCTTGATAATCTTGCAACGCCATACTCAGCGCGTGACGCATATCCAAATCTAAATGATTGGTCGGCTCGTCTAATAATAATAAGTTAGGATTAGTTAATACTAATAATGCTAATACTAAACGCGCTTTTTCACCGCCAGAAAACGGGCGCACGATTTCTAATACTTTATCGCCTTGAAAATCAAAACCGCCTAAAAAATTACGCAATTCTTTTTCAGTAGCTTGCTTGTCTATTTGTTGACAATGCCATAGCGGACTTTCATCTAAACTGAGTTGTTCTAATTGATGTTGATTAAAATAACCAATTTTTAAATACTCCGATTCGCGTCTATCGCCACTTAAGGCTTTTAAATCACCCGATAATACTTTTATTAAAGTCGATTTACCCGCGCCATTATGTCCTAATAAACCAATTCTATCCGCTGGTGATATAGATAATCCAACATTTTTTAATAACACTTTATCGCCATAACCCATACTTATTTTATCTAACGTTAATAATGGATTAGGTAATTTTGCAGGCGTTTTAAAACTAAAATTAAACGGTGAATCAATATGCGCCTCAGAAATTAATTCCATGCGCTCTAAGGCTTTTATTCGGCTTTGCGCTTGTCTCGCTTTTGTGGCTTGGGCTTTAAAACGATTAATAAAACTTTGAATATGTTCGCGTTCGCGTTGTTGTTTGACAAACGCGCTTTGTTGTTGCGCTAATTTCTCGGCGCGCATTTTTTCAAAGGCTGAATAATTGCCCGTATATATTTCCGCTTTTTGCTGTTCAATATGTACGATATGGTCAGCGATAGTATCTAAAAAATCTCTATCGTGAGAAATTAATAATAATGTGCCTTGATATTGTTTTAACCATTCTTGCAGCCAAATAACCGCGTCTAAATCTAAATGGTTAGTCGGCTCATCGAGCATTAACACGTCGGAGCGACACATTAACGCCTGCGCTAAATTCAAACGCATACGCCAACCGCCTGAAAATTCACTGACCGCTTTTTGTTCTTGCTCGGCTGTAAATCCCAGCCCATTTAATAGCCGCGAGGCTCGCATGGGCGCGGTATAACCGCCAATAATGTCAAAGGTGCTGTGCAGTTGGGCGAGTTTTAGCCCGTCATGCGCGCTTTCAGCGGCGTTTAATTGGGCTTGCAAGCGGCGTAATTCGGCATCGCCGTCCATAACATAATCAATTGCCGAGCAGGTGGCGGCGGGGGTTTCTTGGTCAACGTGGGCGATTTCTAAGTTGGGCGGCATGGAAAAATCGCCCTCATCAACGGGCAGTTCACCGCGAATTAAGGCAAAGAAGCTGGATTTTCCCGCGCCATTCGCGCCTGTAAAGCCGACTTTTTCGCCTTTGTGAATGGTAAATGAGCTATTTTCAAACAACACCCGCACCCCACGGCGCAGGGCAATACTTTTAAAATTTAACATAGGTTTTAATGAAAGGTGAAGTGGCTTAATTTACACTAATTAAGCGCGATTTGCAGGACTATTACTTGGTAACGACTTAGCTTATTATTAATACTTATATTGTCTGAATCAGAATTTTTAGAATTATAAAATTAACAAAATTATTTAAAATAATATTTTGCTAATCCTTTAATTTTGAAAATTCTGATTCAGACATAAACTAAGTAATTAGCTTAATTCAGTAATTAATAATAATTATAGCGTGTTATCTTGTTTGGTTTTTCGTGGTTTTTTAACCGTCTCTTTTGGCAAAATAGGCGCGGTGATAGTTTGATATAAAGTAAATAAAAATGCGACCCTGCTAGCATCGTCTTTATTGCCTTTATAGTTATAAGCTAAATCAACGGCTTTATCCAATTCATTATGAGCTTTAACTAAAGTAGGCGGCATAGTTAAAGGATTATATAAATCTGCTAACGTTGAATTGTTATAATCTAAACGAACATTTAAAATAATTTGGGCTTTTTCTTCAATTAATTTAATTTGTTTGTCTGTAGGTATTGGAAAAGGAAAATTGTTATAAACAACACTAGCAGAGTATTGATAATCACTTTTCATGCGCCCACAAACTGTACGCATCCATGCCATGTGCATTAT
>JBAQSX010000137.1:0-26429 GCA_049296695.1 Methylococcaceae bacterium
GGTTCAGGCAAAGCCTGACCTCCTCCAGTTTTTAAGGCTATTACTATGAAATCCCAATTATTAAACACAAACTTAATAAACCATCTTATTCATTGCTTATTAGGAATATTCATTATTTTAGCTTTAACCTTAATTTCATGGTTATTTCGCGGCGATTTAATTCCTAGTAATATATTATTAATCTATCTATTAGGGGTTTTCTTTGCCGCCATTCAACTGGGTTTATTAGCCTCAATTATTGCCGCATTAAGTAGCGCGATTGCTTTTGCTTTCTTTTTCGCGCCGCCAATTTTTTCTTTAAAAATCGCGGAATTCGATAATTTATTAGGCTTAATGATTATGCTAGTAGTCGCGGTGATGACCAGTAATTTAACCGAAAATCTACGTTTAAAATCAAGTTTAATTGCCGATAAAGAACAAAAAACCGCCGCTTTATATGCCTTAAATCAAGAACTCTCACTAGCTAATTCAGAAAAAGAACTGATTATTGTGGCAGTCAAACATTTTTATCAGCAATTTAAAAAACTCAATACTATTTTATTAGCTAATACTAACGAGTCTTTAACCTATCCCAAAGATACCGCTTTTAATATCTCTTTAACAGGTTTTGATATAAACGTGGCGAATTGGGTATTTAAACAGGCTCAAAGCTCGGATTATCACAATAATCATTTAAGTAATGAATCTTTTAGTTATCTGCCGCTAAATTGTGCTATGGGTACACTGGGCGTGTTAATTATAGAAACGATAGAGTTAAATACTAAGCAACAAGAATTTTTTAATGCCTTTATGCAACAAATTATTCACAGTATTGAACGCCTTAAATTAGCAAACCAAGCCAAAGAAGCCACCTTAAAAATGCAAACTGAAGCCTTAAGAAATTCATTACTGAGTAGTATTTCCCATGATTTAAGAACCCCGCTGGCAATTATTATTAGCGCGGCAAATAATTTAGAAACTCAAAACCCAAAGTTATCACTACAAAATACCCAAAAACTTGCGCGTACTATTCATGAGCAAGCGCAACGCATGACCGATTTAAGCACTAAAATTCTTGAAATGGCAAAACTCGAAACAGGCGAGGTGGTATTACATAAACAATGGTATACCCCAGAAGAACTAATTGGCAGTGCATTACAATGTTTGCATAAACAATTAATCGACAGACAAATCAATATTAGTTGCGCTGATAATTTATCTTTAATTTATGTGGACGCGGTTTTAATTCAACAAGTGATTATTAATTTATTGGATAACGCTAATAAATACTCAGCAATAGAAAAACCCATTGATATTATTGTCGATAGTAATCATAAAGAATTAATGATTAGCATTGCCGATAGAGGCGAAGGTATTGCTGAAAGTTTTAAAGAAAAAATTTTTGAAAAATTCTTTCAACTGCATAAAGAAACCCCGCAACGTGGCGTGGGTTTGGGTTTATCCATTTGCAAAGCCATTATTAATGCACATGGCGGTGAAATTCACGCGATTAATCGTGAAGGCGGCGGTTTAATGGTGATAGTTAATTTGCCCACTTTAGAAAATCCACCCACTATGGATTTAGAACCTTATGAAAACTAATCGTTTATTATTAATTGAAGACGACCCGCAATTACGCTTGTTATTAACTAGCACCCTTGAAAATCAACACTATTCAATACTTGGCTTTGCCACAGGGCGCGAAGCTTTAATTGCCGCTCGCTGTGAGCATCCGCAATTATTAATTTTAGATTTAGGTTTGCCCGATATTGACGGGCAAGAATTAATTAAACGGCTACGCACATGGACGGCATTACCGATTATTGTATTATCGGCTCGTAATCAAGAAACTGATATTACCTTGGCTTTAGATAATGGCGCGGATGATTATTTAACCAAGCCATTTAATACCGCTGAATTATTGTCGCGTATTAAAGCGTTATTGCGAAGAGTGGCGCAATTGCCTAATGGTATTGCAGAAGTTTTTTGTGTTGATGACTTAAAAATTGATTTAACCAAACGCCAAGTTTTTATTGCTGATAAAGAAATTCATTTAACGCCCATTGAATTTAATCTGTTATCCATTTTAGTGACTCATTCGGGTTTTGTGGTGACGCATCGGCATTTATTAGAAAAAATATGGGGTGTTGCTTATATTGAACACAGTCATTATTTGCGTATTTATATGCGCCAATTACGCCAAAAAATAGAAACTGACCCAGCGCGTCCGCATTATTTATTAACTGAGGCGGGGATTGGTTATCGTTTATATGCGGGTGAGAATTAAAAGAGTTTAGCTTTGCCTGAGTGTCAATAAGCTCAAGCAAAGCTTGACCTCCAAAATTTATTATTTAGGACATTCAAATGAAAATGCTCAGTTATGGTTTAATTTTATTATTACTCCCTTCACTCTCTTTTGCAGAAACACTCGCGCCTACATTAGATTTAAAAACACATTTTATTGGTTATTTTGCAATAGCCATGACCTTTATTGCCTATGCCATTGCCATGACCGAAGATTTACATCAAATGAGCAAAGCCAAACCGATGGTATTAGGCTCAGCGATTATTTGGTTTGCTATTTTTATTTATTATTCCTTGCAATTTGGCACAGCAAAAAATGTGGCTAGTATTTTTCAAAGTAATTTAACTGCCTATGCGGAATTATTTTTATTTATTACTGTTTCCATGACTTTTTTAAATGCCATGACCGAACGCAGTATTTTTGATGCCCTACGCATTATTCTAGTCAATCATCAATATAATTATCGGCAATTATTTTGGATTACAGGCGTGCTTGCTTTTGTATTATCACTGGTGATTAGTAGTTTAACTGTCGGTTTATTAATGGGTTATATTATTTTAACTATCGGTAAAAATAATGCTAAATTTGTGGGACTGGCAGGTTTAAATGCGGTGGTGGCGGCAAATGCAGGTGGTACAATTAGTCCTTTAGGTGGTATTTCTACTTTTTTTGTGTGGCAACAAAACGCTTTGCATTTTACTGAGTTTTTCGCGCTGACTATTCCTTGTATGGTTAATTTTTTAGTCCCCGCTCTTATTATGAGTTTTTCAGTGAGTCGAGAAATTCCTTTATTTTCTAAAGAAACCCCTGAATTAAAACGCGGTAGTAAACGTATTATTTTTATTTTCGTACTGACTTTTAGTATTACGATTTTATCCAATGTGTTTTTTGATATGCCCGCCATTGCTGGCATGATGTTGGGTTTGGCATTATTACAATTCTTTGCTTATTATTTAACTCAGTCAGAAAAGATGAACCATTTTTTAATACCCAATACACAAAAAACTTTAGATTCACAAAAAGGCTTTGATGTTTTTAAATGTATTGCAGGGGTTGACTGGGATACTTTATTATTTTTTTATGGCGCGATGATGATTGTTGGGGCATTAAGTTTTTTAGGTTATTTAGAGGCGATGGCGCAGTATTTATTTACTGAAATTAGCCCCACACTTGCCAATATTTTAATTGGTTTAAGTTCGTCTTCTATTGATAATGGCACATTAATGTTTGCAGTATTAAATATGCACCCTGTATTCGCGCATAGTCAGTGGTTATTATTAACATTAACCTTAGGTGTGGGTGGTAGTTTATTAGCCATAGGCTCTGCACCCGCATTGCATGTTTTGGGTTTAATGAAAGGTACGATGAAAGAAGGCGAAGGTTATACCTTTACGCTACATTTACGTTGGATGCCTGCTATTTTATTAGGTTTTTTTGCCAGTATTGGCACGTTATATTTAATCAATGGCGGGGCGTTTTAATTATAAGAATTTTAATTGGCATTAAAACGATTGCCAGTCCTCTAAAGGATTGGCTGTCGTGGCATTTATAAACCACAAGATAAAAATCAATTGATTTTAGAATTTTAGGTAACTAGTTATAATTATTATCAGAATCATAATTTTAAAAATTAAAAAATATAATTCTGTGGTAGTGCATCAAAAAAGTAGGTTAGTTAATATTAAACCTTTCGGAGTTCAAACCTAGGTTTGAACTCCAGCTAAAATGGCGTTTTGTTAAAACCTACTCTTTTGAAGCACTACCAATTCTGTTAATTTTAATTATATTTCTTGCATTGATTTTTAAAGTGTTTCATATCAATAATTAGCAAAAAGCTAACCAAACATAAACGAAAACGGTTAAAATAAGCGCACAATAACAGCTTAGTAGCTTCTCTATCATGTATAAAACTGACGATTTAAGAATTTGTGGCACTAAAGAAGTCATCGCCCCTGTGCAGGTTCACGATGAACTGCCTCTTACCGAAATCGCCGCGCAAACCACCTCACAAGCGCGCGCTGATATTCATAAAATCCTAACCAAACAAAACGATCGCTTACTGGTAGTAGTAGGCCCTTGTTCAATTCACGACCCGAAAGCGGCTTTAGATTATGCGGCGCGTTTAAAAGTCTTAGCTGATAGCTTAGCGGAAGATTTATTAATCGTAATGCGTGTTTATTTTGAAAAACCGCGCACAACTGTGGGCTGGAAAGGCTTAATTAACGACCCTGATTTAGATTCAAGCTTTAATATCAACAAAGGCTTGCGTGTTGCGCGGCAATTGCTAGTTGATGTGAATAACTTAGGAATGCCATCTGCAACTGAATACTTAGACTTAATCACACCGCAATATATTTCTGACTTAGTGGCTTGGGGCGCGATTGGCGCGAGAACCACTGAAAGCCAAGGTCATAGAGAATTAGCCTCAGGGGTGTCTTGTCCGATTGGTTTTAAAAACTCTACTGACGGTACAGTGAAAATTGCCATTGATGCCATTGGCGCGGCAATGAGTCCACATCACTTTATCTCCCTTAATAAAGCAGGGCATTCAGCGATTTTTTCCACCACGGGTAATGAAGACGTGCATATTATTTTGCGCGGCGGCAATGATAGACCTAACTATGATGCGGTCAGCGTAGAACAAGTGGCAGAAGCCTTGGAAAAAGCTTATTTACCACTCAATATCATGATTGATTTCAGTCATGCCAATAGTTTGAAACAATGCCAACGGCAATTAATTGTGGGAGACGATGTTGCCGCGCAAATTGCTAATGGTGATGATCGCATTATGGGCGTGATGATTGAAAGCAACATCAAAGGCGGCAGTCAGCATGTGATTGAAGGTCAAGACTTGGTTTATGGTCAAAGTATTACCGATGGTTGTTTGTCGTGGGAAGACACCGCTCCTTTGCTGACACATTTAGCGCAAGCGGTTCAAAAACGTAGAGCGGGGCGTGATCGATGAGAATTTATGTAAATGGTGTTGCGCGTGAAATCGCTGAAAACAGTAACGTTGCCGCTTTAATTGAACAATTGGATTTAACAGGTAAAAAAATCGCCGTTGAACTCAATAAAGATATTCTGCCTTTTCAAAGTTATGAAGCGCAGTTATTACATGAAGACGATAGCTTAGAGATTGTTCATGCCATTGGCGGCGGACAAGACGATAGTTTTACTATTGCAGGTGTAGCTTATCAATCACGTTTATTAGTCGGCACGGGTAAATATAAAGACTTAGAAGAAACCCGTTTAGCCATTGAAGCCAGCGGCGCACAGATTGTCACCGTAGCGATTCGTCGTACTAATATCGGACAAAATCCTAATGAGCCTAATTTATTGGATGTCATCTCACCTAATAAATACACTATTCTGCCCAATACAGCGGGTTGTTATACCGCAGAAGAAGCGGTAAGAACCTGTAGACTGGCGCGTGAATTATTAGGCGGTCATAAATTAGTGAAATTGGAAGTCTTAGCCGACCAAAAAACCTTATTCCCCGACGTGGCGCAAACCTTTATTGCCGCTGAATTATTGGTTAAAGACGGTTTTGATGTGATGGTGTATACCAACGATGACCCGATTGCCGCTAAACGCTTAGAAGACATGGGGTGCGTGGCAGTAATGCCCTTAGCCGCGCCGATTGGTTCGGGTTTAGGGATTCGTAATCCTTACAATATCTTAACCATTGTTGAAAACGCTAACGTCCCCATTTTAGTCGATGCAGGAGTCGGCACAGCCTCAGACGCGGCAATTGCGATGGAATTGGGTTGCGCGGGGGTATTGATGAATACCGCCATTGCTGAGGCTAAAAATCCGATTTTAATGGCGCAAGCCATGCGCAAAGGTATTGAAGCGGGTCGATTAGCCTATTTGGCAGGTCGAATGCCGCGCAAACGTTTTGCTTCGGCATCATCACCGTTAGATGGTTTATTTTTTTAAATAAACATTATTTTTTAATTTAACAGACCTGTCAGGTTTTAAAAACCTGACAGGTCTTTTTTTCACCATTCCCCAGCGCATGACAGCAGATAATCAAATCCAAAAAACGCATCGTCCTATTCGTAGTTTTGTTTTGCGGCAAGGACGCTTAACTGAAGGGCAACAACTGGCTTTAGATAATTATTGGCAGCTTTATGGATTAGAGCCTCAAACCCCATTAAATCCCACGCAAGTATTTGGACGAGATGCCCCTATTGTTTTAGAAATAGGTTTTGGTAATGGCGAAAGTTTAGCTTTAATGGCAAAAGAAAATCCACAATTTAATTATATTGGTATTGAAGTCCATAAACCCGGTGTTGGACATTTATTAGGGCTTATTCATAATAGGCAATTAAGCAATGTGCGGGTTTATTGTCACGATGCGATTGAAGTATTACAGCACTGTATTCCTAATCATAGTTTAAATCGGTTGCAATTATTTTTCCCTGACCCGTGGCATAAAAAGAAACATCATAAACGCCGTATTGTGAATAATAACTTTTTGGATTTATTACATACAAAATTAACCCAAGACGGCGTTTTTCATGTGGCTACTGATTGGGAACATTATGCAGAGTGGATATTAGATTTATTAAAGGCTAATAATCATTGGCAAAATCAAAGTGAAACTAATGATTATTGTCCGCGTCCTGACTATCGTCCTTTAACTAAATTTGAACAGCGCGGGATTCGTTTAGGACATGGCGTGTGGGATTTATTGTTTCAAATTAAATAAACTTAATTGTTTCTATCAAACCATCTATTAAATGCTATTAATTCTTGATTTAAACCTACGGTATCATTGAATCAATAGCATTTAAAAAAGTTAATATTATCCTTGTTTCTGCCTCTTTGTATTTACAGGATTTTGCCAAGACTAATATTAAAGTCCCCTTTTCCCAAAGAGTGCGGTCTTTGCCGTAACTTCAGTTAGTAATGGGATTAAATCGTGTTGCACTTAAAGTTAAAGTCGCCATATATAAAACTTTGGGTAGTATTGCAAAAGAGTAGGAACGTCCAACGGCATGGATGCCGATATTTTTAATTAGTCCTCTTTAAATTGTATAGCATGAAGCCGCGCATAAGCCCCATTATTTTGTAATAATTCACTATGCGAACCGCGCTCTACAATACGTCCGCGTTCCATTACTAAAATAATATCCGCATGTTCAATAGTTGATAAACGATGGGCAATCACTAAAGTGGTTCTATTTTTCATCACGGTTTGTAAAGCCGCTTGAATAAAACGTTCTGATTCAGTATCTAAAGCCGAAGTCGCCTCATCTAAAATTAATAAAGGCGCGTCTTTTAATAAAGCCCTAGCTAAAGCTAAACGTTGCCGTTGACCGCCTGATAATTTCACTCCATTTTCACCAATTTCAGTATATAAACCCTGAGGTAATTTACTGATAAATTCCATTGCATAAGCATCCGTGGCCGCTGAGCTAATTGTTTGTTCACTTGCACCTGATAAAGCCCCGTAAGCGATATTATTGGCAATAGTATCGTTAAATAAAGTCACTTGTTGATTGACTAAAGCAATATGTTGTCGCAAATTAGCTAAAGTATAATTATTAATATTAACGCCATCTAATAATATCTCACCTGCTTGAAAACTATAAAAGCGTGATACTAAATTTACTAAAGAACTTTTACCGCCACCCGACGCACCGACTAAAGCAATAGTTTGTCCTGCATTGGCTTTAAAACTAATATCTTGCAACGCCCATTCAGCGGTATCGCTATAACGAAAACAGACATTTTTAAATTCTAAAACGCCTTGGCATTTATCAATAGCATAGTTTCCAGTATCGACTTCGCCGTGCATATCTAATACTTCAAATAAAGATTCAGCGGCGACAATACCGCGTTGAATATCGCTATTAGCATCACTTAATTGGCGAATAGGACGCGGTAATAAAAACGCCGCTGTTAAATAACCCACAAATGAACCGACGCTGGCTTGTTCCATAAAAAATAATGCCATATACATTAAAAACATTAAAGCAATGGCAATAATTAATTGCATTAATTGATTATGAATACCACTAGTCGTATTGAGTTTTAATGATTGTCTACGATTATATAAACTACTCTCAATAAAACGATTTTTTTCATAGCTTTCACCACCATAACTACGCACGACACGATGACCATTAACTAATTCAGAGGTAATATGGGTCATATCGCCAATGGATTCTTGAATACGTTTACTTAACATGCGTAAACGTTTACTCACATAATTGACTAATACGGCAATAACGGGCGCAATCACTAAAAAGACTAAAGATAATTTCCAGTTAATATAAAATAAATAGCCCAATAAACCAGCCGATGTCAAACCTTCTTGAACTACTTTACGAATAGCATCAGTAGTGGCTTGCGCTACTTGATTGACGTTATGGGTAATACGCGAAATCATATAACCGCTATTATTAGAATCAAAATAAGCGGTGGGTAATTGGGTATATTTATCAAAAATTTCACAGCGCAAAGTGTGAATTACATTTAATGAGACTTTGGCTAAAAAGTAATTGCCTAAATAGCCGCCCAAACCGCGTAATACTACAAGACCGCTAAAAAATAAGGGTAGATAATATAAGTTTTCGCGTTGTTTGGCTTGCAGGCTATCAATAATTTGCTGAATTAAACTGGCAAATAAGGGTTGGGTACTTGAATAAATTAAAAAGCCGATGATGCTGATAATAAATAAGCGTAATTGAGGCTTTACATAGGTTAATAAACGTTTATAAGTGATAATAGTTTCTTTGGGTTTTTTCATTAGCTGATTATTTCAATGGATAATATCAAAAAACGGATAGTAAAAAATAAGGGGCAAATACTATTTGCCCCTTGTTGTTATATCGGATTAAGTAATTATAGCGATTTCATATCACTAACATAACGACTGCCAGTCCTCAAAAGGACTGGCAGTCGTTTTTAAGTGTCATATTCAATTGAAAATACTATAAGTTTAAAAATTAGCAACTTTTTACGAATTATAAAACTTGTCGCTTAATCGCTGAAACACTAGTATTTTCTGTCCAATCTAATTCTGAGAGTTGTTTGTAATAATGATAACGCCGAGTGACTTCATGTTGGGCTTGGGCTAAGAATTTCTCCGCGCTTTCAGGGTCGGTTTGCCATAACATGCTAAAACGGGTTTCAGTCTGCACAAAATCGCGGTAAGGAATCGAAGGCTCAGCGGAATCTAAGTGCATCGGATTTTTACCTTGCTCAGCTTTGCTGGGGTCAAAACGAAATAAG
Source organism: Methylococcaceae bacterium (assembly GCA_049296695.1). GTDB lineage: Bacteria > Pseudomonadota > Gammaproteobacteria > Methylococcales > Methylomonadaceae > UBA10906. The sequence goes on from JBAQSX010000137.1 coordinate 9,530, forward strand.
GGCCAATGTCCGCTTTTTACGGCTAGGTTTTGTTGACGATGATTGTTCGATAAGTCTACGCCGTGGGCAATACAAGGCGCGTAGGCAATAATAATCGATGGGCCATTATGGGCTTCGGCTTCTAAAAAGGCGTTAATGGTTTGGGTATCTTTACCCGCATACGCCACATGCGCTACATAGACATTGCTGTAATCCATTGCCAGTAAAGCTAAATCTTTTTTCATGGTGGCTTTACCACCCGCTGAGAATTTAGCCACCGCGCCCAAAGGCGTTGATTTTGAGGTTTGTCCGCCTGTGTTGGAATACACTTCGGTATCTAAGACTAAGATATTGACATTGCGACCGCTGGCTAAAACGTGGTCTAAACCGCCGTAACCAATATCATAAGCCCAACCATCACCGCCCACCAGCCAGACGCTTTTTTTGCATAAACTATCAACCAGTTGCAACAATAATCGCGCCGCATCTGCGTCTATATTATGCAAACGATGTTTAACTAAGGCGATGCGTTCGCGTTGTTCATAAATGCCCTCTTCAGTGCTTTGATCGGCTTGCAAAATGGCAGTGATTAATTCTTCACTAAAATGTTCATGCAAAGAACTGAGTAATTCACCCGCTTGCTCGGCTTGTTTATCTATAGCCACGCGAATGCCTAAACCAAATTCGGCATTGTCTTCAAATAAAGAATTATTCCAAGCGGGACCTCTACCCGCATGGTCTTTTGTCCAAGGTGTTGTGGGCAGATTACCGCCATAAATAGACGAGCAACCCGTGGCATTAGCCACTATCATCCTATCGCCAAATAACTGCGAAGCCAATTTTAAATAAGGCGTTTCACCACAACCCACACACGCGCCAGAGAATTCAAATAGCGGCTGTAGCATCATCGCGCCTTTGATGGTGTTGGTTTTTAAAAAGCGGCGATTGTATTCGGGCAGTTGTAAAAAGAAGTTCCAGTTTTCAGCTTCACTGTTGCGTAACGGCGGCTGAGGTGACATGTTTAAGGCTTTACGGCTAGCGTTAGACTTATCTCGAATCGGACAAATGTCCACGCACAAAGTACAACCTGTACAGTCTTCAGGGGCGACTTGATAGGACATTAATAAATTAGGCGGAAAATCTTTACCTAAAATGGAGGCGTATTTGAAAGTTGGCGGCGCGTGCATCAGTGAGTCATTAGCATAAACTTTACTGCGAATGGCAGCATGAGGGCAGACCATCGCGCATTTGCCACATTGGGTACATAAATCAGTTTCCCACACAGGGATTTGCAAGGCTAAATTGCGTTTTTCATATTGCGCCGTGCCTGTGGGGAAAGTACCGTCAATAGGCATGGCACTCACAGGTAGTTCGTTACCATGACCTGCAATAATTTTTTGGGTGACTTGTTTTACAAAATCAGACAGTTTGATGGTTGTTGTAGGGGCGATTTTAATCGCCTCCTGTGCGGTAAGAGGCGAATTTGTCGCCCCTGCAATTCCCAACGGCACTTGATGCAAACTAGCCAACGTTTCATCAATGGCGGTAAAGTTTAATTCAACCACGCGCTGACCTTTTTTGCTGTAAGTCTTTTTTACCGCTTGTTTAATGGCATCAATGGCTTGTGCTTGCGGCAAGACCCCTGAAATGGCAAAAAAACAAGTCTGCATAATAGTGTTGATATGCTTGCCCATGCCTGTTTTTGCCGCCACCGCGTAAGCGTCAATCACATAAAAATGAATGGCTTTATCGAGCATTTGCTGTTGCATGGTAGTGGGTAAACTCGCCCAAACTGTCTCAGCGGGTTGAGCAGAATTGAGCAAGAACACCGCGCCCTGAGCGGCATTGACTAGCAAGTCATAGCGTTCTAAAAACACGGTTTGATGACAGCCAATAAAATTAGCATCACCTTCGGCAATTAAATAAGTGGAACGAATCGGTTGCACCCCAAAACGCAAATGCGACACCGTAATCGCGCCTGATTTTTTGGAGTCATAAACAAAATAACCTTGCGCGTACATGTCGGTGGCTTCACCGATGATTTTAATGGAGTTTTTATTCGCGCTGACTGTGCCATCACTGCCTAAACCATAAAACATGGCTTGAAAGCTGGAGTCTTTGGCATCGGTTCTAAAACTGGCATCCCATTCCAAACTGGTGTGGGTGACATCATCATGAATGCCGATAGTAAAACCATTTTTGGGCTGGTCATGTTTTAGCTCATCAAAAATGGCTTTGACCATTGCAGGAGTGAATTCTTTAGATGACAACCCATAACGACCGCCAACAATACGCGGCAACGCGCCAAACTTAACATCACCGCAACTAAAATCCTGCACAATTGCCGCTAATACGTCTTTGTACAAAGGTTCACCCTCTGCACCGACTTCTTTGGTTCTGTCTAATACCGCAATTTTACGACAACTCTCAGGTAAAGCGGCAAGTAACGCTTGTGCTGAAAAGGGACGATACAAACGTACTTTAAGCAAGCCAACGTTATCACCCTCACGGTTTAAATAATCTACCGTTTCTTCAACGGTTTCAGCGGCCGAACCCATGATAATAATGACCCGTTGCGCCTCTGGCGCGCCCACATAGTCAAACAAGGAATAATGCCGCCCTGTTAAATCGCCAAAACGCTTCATGGCAGTTTGGACAATATTGGGCAAGGCTAAATAATAGGCATTAACCGCCTCACGACCTTGAAAATAGACATCAGGATTTTGCGCGGTGCCGCGCAATACAGGACGGTCAGGCGATAAGCCGCGCCCACGATGCGCGCTAATCCATTCATCACGAATCATGTCAGTAAGCACGGCATCATCGAGTGTGTGAATTTTGGCAACCTCGTGAGAAGTTCTAAAGCCATCAAAAAAATGTAGCATCGGTATTCTGCTTTCTAAAGTTACCGCTTGGGCAATCAGAGCAAAATCTTGGACTTCTTGGGGCGAATTTGAACAGAGCATGGCAAAACCCGTCATGCGTACTGACATCACATCGCTATGATCGCCAAAAATCGACAAGGCTTGCGCGGCAAGGGAACGGGCGGCGATATGCCACACCGTAGCGGTCAATTCCCCTGCAATTTTGTACATATTGGGAATCATCAACAGCAAACCCTGCGAGGCAGTAAAGGTGGTTGCCAAAGAACCCGCTTGCAACGCGCCATGAATCGCTCCCGCCGCGCCTGCTTCACTTTGCATTTCAATCACTTGTGGCACAGTTCCCCACAAATTTAACACGCCACGCGCTGACCATTCATCCGACCACTCACCCATAGTCGAGGCGGGCGTTATCGGATAAATCGCAATCACTTCATTGAGTTTATGGGCAATGGTCGCCGCCGCCTGATTGCCGTCAATGGTCACTGTATTATTGGGGGTCATGGTGAAATCTCCGAAATGAAAAAACTGCTTATAGTGTAGTTTAAAATGGCACAGCGATGATAAACATTGAGCGATATAAAATTAATTGTAATTATTTAGCGTGTTATTAATTATTATGCTGTCTGAATCAGGATTTATAGGATAAACAAGATAATCCCTCTAATCTTTTCATCTTGAAAATCCTGATTCAGACAATTAAAGATGATATTTACCCTAGTTTAAATCACCATAAAATCACTATTAGTGAGCGCGAGTCCTGTTCCTAAAGTAGCGATTTGAATAGCTAAGCGTGCATGATTGCCATCAGTATCATAAAATAACGCCCCTGTTGTTGGATTATAAATAATATAATCATTATTATCTACAGCAGTAGTGGCTACTCTAAAATGATGACTATCCATAACCCCAGCGGCTAATTTAGAAAAGCATACATGATTGAAAACGATAGTATCATCACTTATATTAAAATCAGTGATTTTATCGATATTGACTATATTATTAACAGGATAATTAGTAAATAGAAATCTATCTTCACCCAAACCGCCTGTGAGGGTATCATTACCCAAACCGCCATTTAGTAAATCATTACCCAAACCACCGACAAGACTATCACTAGCATAACCTCCTGCTAAAGAATCATTACCCGCATTAGCAATTAAAGTATCATTACCTGTATAACCATTTAAAGCATTATTACCTTCATTACCTGTTAATACATTATTATTAGCATTACCATTTAAAGTATTACTTAAGGCATTAATAGAACCATATAAACTCAAGCCTGTATAAGTATGTATTCCTGCTGGAATAGTGCCATTTTCAATACTAGTAGGCAGGGTGTAATTATTCACTTGATAAGGCACGATAACCGTATCACTATCAGTTATTAAACCTCTATCAATAATACTATCTCGGTCGTAATAACCCAGTAGATAAGTATCATCACCTGCGCCACCGCTTAAAGTATCAATCCCCGCGCCGCCGTCTAAGGTATCGTTACCCTCACCGCCAATAAGACTATCGCGCCCCGCGTCGCCTAGTAGTAAATCATCATCTGTGCCGCCGTTTAAGGTGTCATTGCCATAGCCGCCCCATAAGCTGTCATTGCCATCATTGCCTGATAATTTATCGTTCTGTGCGTAGCCGTACATGGGGTCATTGCCTGATGTACCTATAAGTACATCGTTTTGAGGTTTGTTGATATTGCCTGATAATTGCGCATTTTGTAATACGTTAATGGTTAGATTACTGATATTGGTACTGGTATCACTGCCGCCATTTAAAGTACCGCCATTGTCTTGGACTTTAAAATCAAAACTCGCGTAATTATTGCCGCTGGCATTAGTTGCGGGGATGAATTTTAATAAACCATTATTTAACGCAGTCACACTAATACTAGTCACTGCGTTAAGCGTAGTGCCGTTTAATTGTAACAAACCCACTAAAGGTAAACTGGTCACGATAATATTAGCTAAGCTATTGCCGTCACTATCGCTAAAACCAAAATCGTTATTGTTAAAGGTGTAAGTATTATTGGCTAGAGTAGAGATACTTCTATTAGCACTTGTCGGCGCGTCATTAACAGCAGTGACATTAATAGTTATTGTGTTTGCATTAATGCTAGTATCAATGCCAGCATTTAAAGTGCCGCCATCATCTTGTACGTTGAAATTAAAATTAGCGTAGTTATTATTATTAGCGTTGTTTGCAGGGATAAAAGTTAGCAAGCCATTATTAATATCACTCGCGCTAATGGTTTGCGGCGCGGTGAGTGTTGCACTGTTTAATTGTAAAGAACCCGCTGTGGGTAAATTATTTAAGATGATAGTGGCTAACTGATTATTATCAGTATCACTAAAAGCAAAATCATTTAATGTAAAAGTGTAACTATTATCTTCTAAAGTAGTGACGCTGGTATTACTACTGCTGGGTGGATTATTAATAGTAATAGTGGCTACCGATAATTGATAATCGCCTGTATCAGTGCCAGATGCGCCGACAATTAGATAATAATCGTCCGTTAGAGTGGCAGTGAAGCTTGCTTGAGCGATACTCGTGTTACTGTCGCCATAACTTACGAACGCGCCTGCTTGGTCGTAAATGCCATAGAAAGCGACATTGTTGAGTGCATTGTTATGAATTGTAGAGCCAGTAACGTTAATGTTATAAACAGTGCCTGCCACTAAATGTACTTTAAACCAGTCTTGGTCATTAGTTAATTCAATCGCGCCTGTAACTGAACTGGGGACGGTGGCAATTAAAGCTGTGGTTGTGGTGTCTGCCGCATAATCATCATGGGGTAAGGGTGGCGTTGGCGCAGAACCTGAAATGGATAATTGATAACTACCTGTATTTTGCTGATACGCGCCTGCGATAAGGTAATAAATACCTGTGCTGGTTGGGGTAAAAATGATTTGAGCATTATCACCAATACCGCCATTATCGCTAATAGTATTGGCTATAGGTGTGTTCACCGCCCCCGTACTTTTGTAAACGCCATAAAAATACGGATCGTTCAATGTTCCTTTACCTGTGGGTTCGCCTTCTAGGTCAATAGTATAGGTAATGCCCTCCGCTAAAAATACGCGAAACCAATCTGTATCAAAGGAATTATCAACAATACCTGTAATGCTGTTAGGTATGCTGGCAATTTCACCTGTGGTGTTACTATCTGAGCTGTAATCATCGGCTGATATTGGCGTAGTATTTGTCCATACACCTGTTACAGAAAGCTGATAAGTCCCTGTATCAGTATCAGCCGCGCCTGCGGCTAGAAAATAAATACCCGATACTTTAGGCTTAAAGACAATTTGAGCATTACCATCCACGCCGCTGTTATCATCGCTATAACCCAAGAAATTAGCCGTATCATCGTAAATACCACGAAAATACGGATTACCCAGTGTGCCATCAGCAGTAGACGAACCTTTTAAATTAATGGTATAGCTTGCATCGGCATATAAATAAACAACAAACCAATCTTGATCGAAGGCAGTTTCAATTGTGCCAGTATCCGACCCCGTCATGTGTTCAGATAAACCTGACGGGGTCATTGTCATATAAGCTATGGTATCCGAAGCGGCATGGTAATCATCGACATTAATTTGCATCGTGCCGCTTATAGCACTAGTATCGATGCCGCCATTATCAATGCCGCCGTCATCTTGTACTTTAAAATTGAAACTAGCGTAATTGCTTCCATTAGCATTAGCATCGGGAATAAATTGCAATGCAGAAATGCGCCAATTTAACCAGTTTATTATATCTTGAGCAGAGGACGGCTCAGTTGTAATACTAATACTTTGACCACTATAGCAGTCCGCATTATTCCAGCGTAGCTGACCCGCTGATGGCAAACTGGTGATAATAATGTTTAATAAATTATTGGCGGGATTATCGGCATCAACAAAATTAAAGTCACTGGTTTTAAAATAATATGCCATGCCGTTAGAGGCTGTAACCGCACTATCAATTATTAAAGGCGCGTCATTAATATTGGGTCTATCAGCACCTGTAACCAATATTTCAAAATGGGCGGTATTACTGGTATCTATGCCATTATTGTCAGTACCGCCATCATCTTGTACTTTAAAGCTAAAATCGTTGTAACTAGTGGTTGAGATAAATTTTAATAATCCCGCATCAATAGCAGATGCACTGATTACTTGATTGACGCTAACCGCATTACCATCGAGTTGTAAACTACCCGTTGTGGGTAGATTAGTGAGGATAACAGTTAATAAATTATTAGCAGGACTGTCGGTATCAGTAAAGCTGAAGTCGTTGCTACTAAAGGTGTAACTATTTTGACCTGAAATAACTACTTTTTTATTAGCAACACTGGGCGCGTCATTAACGCCTGTAATACTAATAGTTGCTGTTTGGCTAACATTGGCTTGTCCATCGGTGATAGTGTAGGGTACAGAAATATCTTGGGTTTGTCCTGAGGCTAGGTTTTCATAAGCAGGGTCTGCGAGATTAATGTTTAAAGTATTATCAATTAAGTTAGTCGCCGCTGGCAGACGTGAAGGTAGTCGCACATAAGCATCGTCAAAAAGCGCGCCGTAATTACCTATTCGATGTTCAGCGTCTTGACCGCTTTGGGCAAAACGCACATAACGTACGCCTGCACCGTAATCACTAAAGCTGTGTGCTATTTCAAGCCATGGCAAGTAGTTCGACACGGCTGTTGCAAGATCATAAGTTTTTAAGCCTGTGTCGTAAGTAGCAATGACTTTGTGGTCAGCATCCAATAAAGAAGCTACTACACGATACTTGTCCTCTAAATTAACATCAAAACTGTAAGCGTAACCTTTGACAAAAGTACCTATGTCAATAGTCGGTGCAGTGTCCAAATAATCAGGGGTATAGCCTTTAGCTACTAAATCAATATCTTGTGATAATGTGCCTAATTCATACGAACTGATAAAGGCATGACCGTCACTGTGTGTCATTTGTGTGGTCGTTGCCCAGCCACTACCACCATCGGTCACTGTCCAGCCACCTAAATTATTATTGGCTAAGGTGCTAGGAATAATGCTACCCGTTTCAAAACTTGGGTTAGTGATTAAATTGGGAATAGGTAAATTGATATAGCTGTCATCGAAAATAGCACCGTTATTACCTAGCCAATTTTCAGCATCTTGGCCACTGATTGAAAAACGCACATAACGCACACCCGTGCCATAATCACTAAAATGATGGGCTACATTACGCCATGTATCACTTGCGGTTTGTAAGCCTGAGTCATAAGTGGTCATCACTTGATGATTAACATTTAACAAAGAGACTGTTAGCCGATAAGTATCCGCGTAATCACCGCCACTGCCACTACCACCGTTAGCATAACCTTTGACAAAAGTGCCAACATCAATGCTAGGCGTGCTATCTAAAAAATTATTGGTATAGCCTTTAGCTACTAAATCAATGTCTTGTGACAATGTGCCTAATTCATAGGAACTAATAAAAGCGTTTCCACCGCTGTGCGCATCGCTAGTTATTGCCCAGCCGCTTCCACCATTGCTTACAGTCCAACTACTTGTATCTAAGGTTTCGCTACCCGCATTAGCGAGTAAATTAGGCGTAGATACATTGACATAGGCATCATCAAAAATTGCCCCATAGCTACCCGCTAGACTTTCTGCGTCACGACCACTTTGGCTAAAACGCAAATAACGCACTCCTGTGCCATAATCACTAAACTGATGGCTAACATTAAGCCAATCAGCAGTGCTTGTTTGTAAAGCTGTATCGTAACTGCTGATAATTTGATGATTAACATCTAATAACGATACCATTAATTGATAGCTATCGGCTGTATTAGAACCACTACCTTTGACAAACATGCCGACATCAATGCTAGGACTGTTATCTAAGTAACTGCTGGAATAACCCTTAGCTACCAAGTCAATATCTTGACTCAAGGTAGCCAAACCATTCGAGCTAATGAAAGCGCGTCCACCGTTATAGCTATTGCTAGTAACAGCCCAACCACTACCTGCATTAGTAACCGTCCAATCGCTTAAATCACCTGTTTGCGCACCTGAGTTATTTAATAAATTAGATGTGCTTAAATTGAGATAAGCATCATCAAAAATTGTCCCGTAATTATCTGACCACGGAAGATTTGAACCATCTCGTCCGCCTTCTATGAAGCTTATATAACGTACCCCTGTACCGTAATTGACAAAACGATGATTAACATTAAGCCATGCCGCTGTAGTAGTTTGTATTCCTGTATCATAACTAGCGATAAGCTGATGATTAATATCCAATAAAGACACTGTCATTTGATATTTATCGTTATAGGTAGTAGGCCCTGAAAAACCACGCACGAAAGTACCCACATCAATACTGGGACTACTGTCCAAATAAGCTGGAGAATAACCTTTAGCGACTAAGTCAATTTGTTGATCTAAAGAATTCCATACTGCACCGCTAATTAATGCTTTATTACCGCTATGCGTTTCAGCCGTTGTTGTCCAATTCGCCCAATTGGTAGCACCACTTAAGACATGCCAACCATTAATTGCAATAGTGTCTTCCGCGCCTGAATTGGCTAATAAATTTTCACCTGTTAAGGCAATGACATTGAGTGCGTCAGCGTCGGAATCAGTTGTCCCCGCAAGTAAATCAATACTTTGTAGCGTTTGACCTTCAATGAGATTGGCAGTGACTGGCGCGCTTACGCTAGGCGGGTGATTGGCGGAAATAGAAAGCTGATAAGAGCCTGTAATGTCGCCCGTAGCGGCTGTAGCAAGGTAATAATCACCATCGTGGTCAGGTACAAAGCTGACTTTTGCATTACCATTAGTGCCGCTGTTATCATCACTAAACCCTAAAAACGCGCCAGCACTGTCATAAATGCCTTTAAAATACGGGTCAACCAGTGAACCCTTACCTGTTGCTGAGCCTTCTAGGTTAATGACATAAGTAGTCCCCGCTACCAATGAAACTTTAAACCAGTCTTGGTCGGCTGGCATTTCTATAGTGCCAGCCATAACACTAGGGGCTGTTAATATCGCAGTGGTATTGGTGTTTGCCGCATAATCATCAAATACGGTAGCGATAGATAATTGATAATTACCAATATTGGTACTGTAAGCCCCCGCCGCGAGATAATAATCAGCACTGATGCTAGGCGCAAATATCACCCGTGAGTTATTGCCCACCCCGCCGTCATCATTATCGTAGCCTAGCAATAACCCTGCACTATCATAAATGCCTTTAAAATACGGGTCACTGAGCGACCCTTTGGCAGTTGCCGCACCTTCAAGGTCAATCACATAATTAATACCCGCCGTTAAGCTGACTTTAAACCAATCTTCATCCCCCGCGCTTTCAATATTACCCGTCACCGAGCTGGGTACACTTGCCAGCAAGCCTGTAGTGCTAGTATCGCTAACATAGTCATCATTGAGCAGTGATAAGACTGAGAGTTGATAAGCCCCCGTATTAGAAGCAAACGCGCCAGCGGCTAGGTAATAATCGCCCGTAGCGTTAGGGGTAAAACTGATTTGCGCATTATGATTACCGCCGCTGTCATCATCGCTATAACCCAAAAAATTGCTCGCGCTATCGTAAATACCGTAAAAATAGGGGTCACTAGGCGTAGCATCACCAGAAGGCAAGCTATTCAAATTAATGGTGTAATTGATTCCCGCCACTAAAGAGACTTTAAACCAGTCTTGATCACCAGCGGTTTCAATGACACCAGTGGCGGCGGAGGGCAAATTATTAATGATGGCAGTAGTGCTACTATTGTCAGCATAATCATCATTAACCAACACCACAGGCGAAACTGATAATTGATAAGTGCCTGTATTTGTACCAAATGCTCCAGCCGCTAAATAATAATCAGCACTATTACTGGGCGTGAACAGCACTTGTGAATTGCGTCCCACCCCGCCATCATCATTACTAAAACCCAAAAACGCGCCAGCATTGTCATAAATACCGCGAAAATAAGTATCATCTAAAGTGCCTTTGCTGGTGGCAGAGCCTTCTAAATTAATGACATAGCCCACACCTGCGACTAAAGAGACTTTAAACCAATCTTGGTCGTTAGCGGTTTCAATATTGCCCAACACTGAGTTGGATAATAAACCTGTGGTGTTAGTGTCTGCGCCGTAATCATCGGTCACTACAATTGATACTGATAGCTGATAACTACCCGTTGCTGTACCAACTGCCCCCGCATCTAAATAATAAGTACCTGTGCTATCGGGGGTAAAAGTGATTTGTGCATTACCGCCTATACCACCGTTGTCAGTATCAAAACCTAAAAATACGCCCGTATTGTCATAAACACCGCGAAAATAGGGGTCACTGAGCGTACCTTTGCTGGTGGCTGAGCTTTCTAAATCAATTTGATAAGTAAGCCCAGCGGTTAAGTTCACTTTGAACCAATCTTCATCAAAAGGGGTGTCGATAAGACTGCTTACGGCATTGGGGATGCTGTCGATTAGACCCACGGTGCTGATATCGGCGGCATAATCACTAGGGGTCACAGAGAGTAAATAAGTGCCTGTGCCATTACTCGCGCCAGCATCTAAATAATAATCGCCCGTAGCAGTGGGAATAAACACCACCCGCGAATTATGATTAGTGCCGTTATTGTCATTGCTATAGCCTAAAAATAAGGCATTGCTATCATAAATACCGTAAAAATAGGGATTGCTTAAAGTGCCTTTGCCTGTATCTGAGCCTTCTAAATCAATCACATAAGACGTGTTTGCCACTAAAGAGACTTTAAACCAGTCTTCATCACCGCTAGTGTCAATGTTGGCTAAAGTGGAACTAGGCACAGTGCTGAGAATGCCTGTAGTAGTAGTATCGGCGGGATAATCACTGTTTGTTAGCGAGAGTTGATAACTGCCTGTATCGCCATTAACTGAGCTTACCGCGAAATAATAATTACCCGAAACACTGGGAGTGAAAATGCTTTTAGCATTATTGCCGATACCGCTGTTATCATCGTTGTAATCCAAAAATACGCTGTTACTATCATAAATACCTTGAAAATACGGGTTGCTCAGTGTGCCTTTACTTGTATCAAGCCCTTCTAAATCAATTTGATAAGTCTGTCCCGCCACTAAATAAGCCGAAAACCAATCTTGGTCAGAGGCGATATTAATTGTTCCTGTAGCAGAATTGAACAACTCACCTGTGGCGCTACTATTGGCACTATAATCATCAACTAACACTGAAACCGATAATTGATAACTACCCGTATCCCACGCACCTGCCAGTAAATAATAATTATCGGTCACTGTAGGCGTGAATACGATTTGCGAATTCGTGCCAACACCGCTGTCGTCATCACTATAGCCCAACGCTATGCCTGAACTGTCATAAATACCGCGAAAATACGGGTCGTTTAGCGTGCCTTTTGCGGTTGCAGAGCCTTCTAAATCAATCACATAAGCCGTACCTGCTTGCAGAGTAGTTTCAAACCAGTTCTGCTCAGCACTAGCGTTAATAGTACCCGTGCTACTAGCGGGGATACTCGCCAAAGTGCTTACAGCAAAACCACTACTGCTAACCGTTGTCGCATTACCTGCGCCATCGTTATAACTGGCGGTGACTGTTAGTATTTTGCTCTCATCACCGCTGGCAAAATTATAAGTATCAGCAGTCTCGCCGCTAATGGGCAAACCATCGGCAAACCATTGATAACTCATCGTTCCCAAACCATCGGCATCGGCTAGGCTATTAATTGCGGTGAGGGTATGACCCTGCAACGCCTCACCTGAAATCACAAGGCTTCCTGTAGGCGGGTCATTAAGCGCGTTCACATTAAATAAAATATTATTCGTTAAAACACTATCTAATGTGCCGTCATTAACGCTGAAATTAAATGACGCATAATGACTGCCATTGGCATTAGTCGATGGCGTAAAGGTTAAATTATTTAAATCACTAGCTGAAATAATTTGATTAATATTGATATTGGCATCATTTAATTTAAGTGAACCTGCTAATGGAAGGCTAATAACTTTAATACTATTAAAAGCGTCGCCATTTAAATCAGCATAACCAAAATCACTGCTTGAAAAACTATAAGCGGTATCTTCATTAATAGTAAAAGTATTATCTACAGCAGTCGGCGCGGTTTTATCAGTAATACTCAAACTCGCTGTGGTGGTATTTAATAATAAAGTCAAATTAATATTACTTGAATTGGCAGTGGCTAAATCCGCTTTACCATCATTATTAAAATCAGCCGTGGTCAGTGTTTTAACGCCATTATTAACAGCAAAACTATTACTTGCTGTGAAATTACCCTTGCCGTCACCTAATAATGTTGATGCTGTTTGAGCAATATTATTAGCGGTGGCTAAATCTAAAAAACCATCACCATTAAAATCCGCGCTCACAACAGACCAAGGATAATTACCGACGGCAATATTGGTGTTAGTACCAAAACTCCCATCACCGTTACCCAGTAAAATAGAAACGCTATTATTACTACTATTAGCGGTGGCTAAATCTAAAAAACCATCGCCATTAAAATCAGCACTGATTAATCCAGATGGATAATTAGCGACTGTAAAACTATTACTTACACCAAAACTGCCATCGCCATTACCTAAACGCACTGAAACGCTATGCTTATTATAATTAGTTGTTATTAAATCGAGTTTAGTATCGCCATTAACATCGACAGTAATAATAGAGCTTGCCACATCACCTAATGAAATTGTAGAACTTACTGGAAAATTAGTGCTACCATCACCTAAACAGATTTCCAAGTTAATACTATCACATACAATAGCGAAATCTGTTTTATTATCACCATTAAAATCACCGCTAACTATTGTACTAGGATTATTGCTTAAAGCCACAGGCGTAAAGGTAGTAGCACTAAAACTACCGTCACCATTACCCGTTAATAACGATATATTATTATCGTTGTAGTTAGTGGTCACTAAATCCAGTTTACCATCATTATTAAAATCGGTACTTATTAATGAAAGAGGATTCGCACCTACAGCAATAGTGGCAGAATTTGTAAAGCCACCACTGCCATTCCCCAAAAACACAGTCACTTGATTATTAGCATTAGTAGTGGCTAAATCGATGTTGCCATCCTTATTAAAATCTGCACTGACAATGGTTTTTGAATTAGCTCCTAAAGGCACAGGGGCTGACAGCGTAAAATGAGTGGCATCACTGATTAATTGATAACTTGAATCTGCTATTAAATTAAATTTAACAGTTTCATTAGCATCAAATACGCTATCAGCAAGCGCGTTGGCATTTATTATTGCTTGAGTTTGCCCCTCAGCTACAGTAAAACTATTGCTGCTCAATAAGTTAATATTATTACCATCGGTTAAATTAAAATCGGTATTTAAAGTAGCATTACTAGCTGTTAAATTATATTTAATCGATAAACCACCCACAGGCGCGGGACTGTCTAAATTAATGACAAAAGTCCCGGTCGCGCCACCTTCAATTGGGGTTACGCCTGCATTAATAGAAACCTTAGGCAAGCTTAAAGTATCACTATAATTAACCGCACTTAAAACTTGAGTTTCAATACTCCCTGTTTGTTGCTCTAATACCCAATCACCGCCTAAAAAACGATTACCTGTTAAATTAGTCGATGCGGCAATATCTGCACCCGTAGCGGTTGCTAAGGAATTAATAAACTGTAAGCCCGCATCACCTTGAGCGACATTACAGCCGTATAATAAAATATCACCCGTCTCAGTTAAAACATTGCGAATAGTGGTTAAAGCCGCACTGTAATTATCTAAGTTTTGATTATCTAATTGAGTTGAGCCTAAAGATAAGTTGCCACTACTACCATGCGAGATAATATGAATGCTACTTAAATCACTACGATTTTGTAAAATGTTTGCTATTTGTAATAGCCCATCTTCATTAGAATTTAAAAGGTGAATTTCAATATTATCACCTAAATTAGCAATTAAGCTTTGATAATCGCTGATGTTTGTATCGATAAATACAATAGAAGTGGACATTATAATTTTCCTTTAAGCAATAGGATTATGCTTAGAATAATCTTGGTAGATTAAAATAATTAATTATTTGATTATAGAGAGCTTGCATTGCAAGCTCTCTGTGAAGGTATTTTAGTTACTACTAAAACGACTGCCAGTTTTTTGAAGAACTGGCAGTCGTTTTTATGTGCTATATTAAATAAAAAAATACTATACAATAATAAAATCAGTATAGGTCAATGCTAAGTTAATACCTAAAGTAGCAATTTGAATAGGCAAACGCGAACTACTGGCATCAATATCGTAAAATAACGCGCCTGTTTGTTTGTTATAAAATAAATAATCATTATGATCGATTGCCTGCGAGCTGATTGTAAAATTATTATTATTAATAATACCACTGCTCATGCCACCCATAACACTGAGTTTAGTAAAGACAGTATGATTTAATTCAATGCTATCATCGATACTATTAAAATCAGTTATCAGATCGTTATTATTAATATTATTGGCAGGATAATTAGCAAAATAAAACTTATCTTGACCCAAGCCACCTGTTAAGGTGTCATTACCCAAGCCGCCTTCGAGTAAGTCATTACCCAAACCAGCATTAAGATTATCATTGCCAAAACCACCTAATAAAGAATCATTACCCGCATTAGCAATTAAGGTGTCATTACCCGCATAAGCATTTAAAACATTATTGCCTTCATTACCCGTCAAGACGTTGTTATTAACATTACCATTTAAACTATCACTTAACGCGTTAATAGTGCCATACAGACTTATACCTGTATAAGTTTGTGTTCCTATTGAAATCGTAGCGTTTTCAATACTACTAGGCAGACTATAACGCGTGACTTGATAAGGCACAATTACGGTATCAATGTCAGTGCTTAAACCATTATCGTAAATAACATCTCGG
The DNA here is from genome assembly GCA_049296695.1 of Methylococcaceae bacterium. Classification (GTDB taxonomy): domain Bacteria; phylum Pseudomonadota; class Gammaproteobacteria; order Methylococcales; family Methylomonadaceae; genus UBA10906. The sequence goes on from JBAQSX010000137.1 coordinate 25,291, forward strand.
TCGTAATAACCCAGTAAGTAGGTATCATTGCCCGCGCCGCCGTCTAAGGTATCTATGCCCGCGCCGCCGTCTAGGGTGTCATTACCCATGCTACCAATAAGACTGTCCCGTCCCGCTTCGCCGAGTAATAAATCATCACCGTTACCGCCGTTTAAGGTGTCATTACCATAGCCGCCCCATAAACTGTCATTACCGTCATTGCCAAATAAGTTGTCATTAAGCGCGTAGCCATACATCGAGTCATTATTAGCTGAACTCACCAATACATCATTTTGTGCTTTACTATTAGAATCGCCATTTAATAATGATGCTATATTGATATTAATTAAATTGTTGGCAATACTAGTATCTAAACCGCCATTTAAAGTACCGCCATTATCTTGAACTTTAAAACTAAAACTGGCATAGTTATCCGCACTCATATTAGCAACTGGGATAAATTTTAATAAGCCACTATTAATGGCATTAATACTAACGCTTTGAATACTGCTAAGTGTGACATTATTTAGTTGTAAATAACCTGCTAAAGGTAAACTCGTTAAAACAACTGCGGCAAAATCATTGTTATCAATATCAGTAAAACTAAAATCACTCCGACTAAAGGTATAACTGGTATTGGCTAAGGTAGTGACTGCAACATTGCGACTGCTCGGCGCGTCATTGACCGACGTAATATTGATGCTCACGGTATTGGCAGTAACACTGCTATCAACACCGCCATTTAAAGTACCGCCATCATCTTGAACTTTAAAGCCAAAACTCGCCACGTTCGTGCCGTTCGTCGTTGCCGTTGGGACAAATGTTAAAGCCCCGTTATCCAGTTGGGTTTTGCTAATACTTTGCGGCGCAGTGAGCGGTATGCCGTTGAGTTGCAAACTACCCGACACCGGCAAACTGGTCAACAACACCGCCGCTAAGCCATTGGCAGGATTATCATTAGTATCGCTGAGAGTAAAATCGGCACTATTAAAGCTATAAGCGTGGTTTTCCAAAGTAGTGACTGCGACATTGCGACTGCTCGGCGCGTCATTGACCGAAGTGATACTAATGCTCACGGTATTGGCAGTGACACTAGTATCAACACCGCCATTTAAAGTACCGCCATCATCTTGAACTTTAAAGCCAAAACTCGCCACGTT
>JBAQSX010000138.1:0-3850 GCA_049296695.1 Methylococcaceae bacterium
ACGGCATGGATGCCGAAATCCAGAAACCATGGATGGTAGTTGTTATAAATACATCGCTGTAACTGGATTCCAGCATCCCTGCTGGAATGACATCGTAGTATTTATCCTACTCTTTTGAGGCACTACCTAAAATAGTAAATAGAGCCAATAAGATTGGCTTATTTTTTAGAAAAGGAGAGCGTTTTTCTAAAAAAATAGAAACAGCAAAGGCACAATTTTGTTTTTTATCGATTATTACAATCGACACATTCGTCAAATATTTTGAATCCTTTCTATCAGTCAATCTTTACCACTATCTATAATTGTTCTCTTAATCTATAGTTCAGGACTACCCTATACTTTAATATAAACCTGTACCGTCATTTTTTTTGAAAAAAATTATTGTTCGACAAAATTACGATAATCAATACTAATTTTAAGTCCTGCAAAACGACCACTCATTTTAATAAGCTCTTGGGTTTTATTATCAAAACTTAATTGAATTTCATTTAAGGCTCTATCTTCATAGCCTTGTTCAATACGATAAGTTTCTAATAAAAAATGATACACATAAATCTGGGTATCGTTTTCTTCTTTAATACTTAAAGGCTGTCCTAATTTAGCAATAACCGCTGTTTTTTTGGGTAAAGGACTATTAATTTTTGTTAATTTTGTAGTGTCGGCGCGTAATTGTTGTTTTTCTTTATCGATTTTCGCGCCACCAATAGAACGTAATGAGACCGTTAAAAACTCAGGTGGGGCAATTTGTAAAAATAAAGATGAAAACGACCAATCGGTTAAACGATTTTCTTTATTAAAATCTAAATCACAATGGAATTTTATTTCAGGCTTAATAATAGTATTACTGTCATCAACTTTACGAAACCAATAACGCCAGCGTCTACCGTTTTCAGTAGGATTATCTTCACTGGGATATAATTTAGCCAAGGCTATAAAATCTTGGCTGTATAAAATCGGTTCTTTAAAGTGTAGGGTGTAATTATCATTCACTGTGGTACTAAAATAACGATCAAAATCATCAAATTGTAAATAGGTTTGATAGGCGCGAAGCCAATAAACGCAAGCAGTCAATGAGAGTGTCATCAGTATAATACTGATTAAACGTAACTGCGCTTGCCAATTTAATTGTCTAAGTGGTTTCATTTTAGTGGTTTAATAATTAACAACAGCGTTTAATACCATTCCATTTATTATCTTGCCATTGTTTAAAAAATGCCGATTTACTTAAGGGCAGGGTATTATTCTGTTGATGATGTGCATAATAATGTTTTAAATAACGCTCATAAGCATCATCGCCTGATAATCTGCGCACCAATTGCCAGATTGATTTTAATTTATTTAATATCATAGTATTAATTCAAATTTTTAAAATATAAGTTATTTCAATTAATAACTGAAGTTACATAAAAATAATAAAACAGTAGGGGCAAAATATTTTTTGCCCTTAATAACAAATAATTGTTACTCAAGTTACGCAAGCCAAATATTATCAAACGATAAAAGGGATTAATTACCCCCCTTTGGAAAAGGGGGTTAAGGGAATTTATTAAATAATTTTTTCCTTTTCTTTGATTTTAAAAGGTTTTGCTAGGACTAATATAAAATCCCCCTCAGTCCCCCTTTTCCAAAGTGGGATGCTAATAATTATTAATTAAGAAATAAGCTTTATAAGCCGCCACTACTGCCAGTATTAAAAAAATCGAACCGCTTATTTGATGTAATAATTGCAAAGGCAAGCGTTGCAAAATAGTACGTCCTGCAATAACACCCACCGCAGAAGTTGTAATTAACGCCGCAGTCGCGCCCAACCAGATTTCAATAGGATCAGCGGTGCTACCTAAGGCAACGACGGCCAGTTGAGTTTTATCACCAAATTCAGCTACGGTAATCAGTAATAAGGTGCTAAAAAAAACGCTGTGATTGCTTTTAGGACTTAGCTCTTCTAGTTCATCTTCTGACTTGGCTTGCAAGGCATGAATGCCAAAAGCCGCAAACAGTAGGGCAACCGCGCCAGCCACAACAAAGGGCGGTAGCCACAAAGCAATGGCCGCCCCAAAAATCACTGCTAGGCTATTTAATAAAATAAAGGCTACCACCGCACCTAATAATACAGGCGCGGCGCGATGCCGTGAGGCTAAGGTCATACACACTAATTGGCTTTTATCGCCAATTTCGGCGGTGGCAATTAAGGTAAAACTGGTTAATAAATCAGCAAAATGGATAGTCTTAAATAAGCTCAGTGCGTTTTGTATATAACTATCTGCTTGTGTTAGCAAGGTCAAGGTCTGTAATTCGCTCATTAGCCCAGTAAGTTATCTAATACCATCATAATAATAAAGCCCATCATTAACGCAAAAGTGGCGTAACGTGACCTGCCATTAGCGTGGGTTTCGGGGATGATTTCTTCGCTTATGACAAATAACATCGCCCCTGCGGCAAAACCCATTGCAATGGGTAATACGGGTTCAAATACGGTGACCATGGTAATGCCTAACAAACCGCCCACGGGTTCAACTAAACCTGTCAGGGTCGCAATACCCACAGCCCGCCATTTGTTATAACCCAGTCCCACCAAAGGCAAGGCAACGGCTAAGCCTTCTGGAATATTTTGCAAGGCAATGGCAATGGCTAGGACAATACCGTTTTTTAATTCGCCCGTACCAAAACTCACCCCCACTGACATGCCTTCGGGAAAGTTATGAATAGTAATGGCAATTACAAACAGCCAGATTTTTTTCAACGAATCTAATTGCGTGTCCACGGCTGAATCAAAACTGACATGCGGTAATTGTTTATCGGCAAAATGCAAAAACACCGCACCGATGAGCATCCCGCCTGAAATCACATAAATGCCCATACCTGGCCAGATGGCATTACCATAATTTAAACCAGGAACTAATAATGAAAACGCCGTTGCCGCCAGCATCACCCCCGCCGCACCGCCTAATAGGCTATTAAATAAATTTTGCGAAATGTTTTTGAAAAATAAGGCAGGTAACGCTCCTACCCCTGTGGCTAAACCTGCCAAAATACTGGCAACAAAACCAATCACCACAATTTTGCCAAAGAGCAAATACAAACTGCCAAACACCACTGCTTGCAACGCTAAAAATAAAGCAACAATAATTGCCCAACGTTGCACGGGCGGCAACAATATGAGTTTTTGATAGCTATTTGTAGCGGTTACGCGGGCGATTTGTCGCGCTGTAACATGTTGTAATTTAGCAAGGGTACGAATAGTGAACGTCATGAGGTTACCTTCAAGCAGAGATGAAAAGCACAAAAATGAAGCCGCATTATAACTGGGAGTGACTTTTTATGCGTTTTCGCGTCAGCGTCTCTGTGCAAAGCCTGTTAAAAATCACTGGAAACTATTATAATGCGCCCTTCGCCGGTGTAGCTCAGTCGGTAGAGCAACACATTCGTAATGTGTGGGTCAACGGTTCGATTCCGTTCATCGGCTCCATGAAAATAAAAATGGTTTACAGATTTAATCTGTAAACCATTTTTTTTGCCATATAGTTTTTTATTTATCGCCGCGATATTCAATATTTACTTTTTTAGGTAGTGATTTATTTGTTTTACACCTATTATTTATAAAGTCCAGCTAGCCTCTTCTGCGTGTTTTTCATCTAAATGCGGCCACGCATTTAATACTGCTTTAACAACAGTTGCCAGTGGAATGGCTAAAAATACCCCCCAAAATCCCCATAAACCGCCAAAAAATAATATGGCAATAATAATAGCAACTGCATGCAGATTAACCGCTTCTGAAAATAAAATAGGAATTAAAAAAACACCATCAAAGGCTTGAATTATAGAATAAGATATTAGGACATACATAAAATGA
>JBAQSX010000139.1:0-6119 GCA_049296695.1 Methylococcaceae bacterium
AGTTTGAAACTCCTCGGTTTGGCGGACTGTGTACACAGGTGTAGTGTATCCATTAGGATACGAATGTCAAGCGAACCAGAACGGCTACAAGTCTAGGGTCTAGCACCTGAGTTAAGGGGACAGACATCGGAACGATGGCTGTTCCCTTTGAATGAATAGTTAGCAGTCTTCGCGACCATATACCGATAGGTAACCGCCCATCGCTTTGCACAGGTCGGCTTTTCTTGACACAAACGCTTGAATAATAGGCACGTCCGAAGGATGCGCCTTCTTGCAATTGCTTTGCCAGAACGTGACGTCCGCCTGAAGCCCCGGCGCAAGACACGCAATAATAGTTGAGCTTCGCTCGAATCCCGCGAACTCCTTGAGCTGCTGCGCTTGAGACTCGTCTGCATCCGAAGCATACGAATCAACTTCAGACCTCTTACGCCTGGATAGTTTCGTTGGCCCTTCGCCCCGAAGTGCCTTGTTCGCGTCTATTCGATCTCCAAACGTACGCTCCTCTTCGTCTAGGACGATCACAGCCTCAAGAACTGAGTTCAGCGCGGCGATCTCAAGATCACACGAAGCCTTTGAGATGGCAAGCTCGACGATAGGTCTAAACATGATGGCTAACACCTGAGTTAAGTGGACAATAATCGGCACGATTATTGTTCCGCTTGAATGAATAGTTAGACTGCTGTAGCCGGAACAACTAGCGGCTAGTAACAGGCCTTGTCCCGATCCTAACAATGTCAGTTACACGTTGCATTGTGTAAGTGTAGCGACTAGCGGGAGCCGCGACGGCTTGGGTACTGGCGAGGCTCGAACCCACGAAATGCGCACCCGGCCCAAATATCGGCGCAGCTACTGTGAGCTCATGCGGGGTCGGTGGAGAGTTGAAAATGGCGGAATATAGCCAGACAGCCTCCAACAGCACTAGGTCAGGACCGGGATGCATATTGTCTGCATTGAACCAGGCATTGTCGGTGTACAGGGCCTGTGAGAAGCGGAATGACTCAGAAACCGGGATGTATGTCGCGCCCATTTGTATGGCTAGCGCGCTCTCCTTCGTCTCGATCGCCTGCGAGGCCGACTCAAGCGGCTGATAAGTCCCGAGCACAATTGGCTTCGCTCCATGGGAAAGTACAACCCGGCCAAGCTCGATGTGGGCTTTCGAAGACTTACAGCCTTCACCGCCCGCTGAATCGTCGCCGAAACAGAAGACATCTCCGCCGCGCTCCTGCAACACGACGAAGTCATACCTGGTCGAGTTCAGTTCGCGCTCTACCGAAGAGTCGTTTGCCCTCTCAGTTAGCGTCGCGCCCCTTTAACCAACATCTCGACCGAGGCGCGTTTGCCGTTGGAGGCACTGAGAGCCTCGAGAACGGCAGGAAGATTGCCTACATAGGTGAGACTGTTCCCGACGAAAAGGATACGAACTGGTGCAGGATCTTTAGTCAGTGCACAGGCTGAGGACACTGTGGCAAGAAAGCATAGGGAAATGCTGAGGCGGACATTCGCTTGTTTCACGTGTGCCTCGGTGTGTGAAGTGAGGGACTAGCACCTGAGTTAAGCGGACAATAATCGGCACGATTATTGTCCGCTTGAATGAATAGTTAGGTGCCTGCTTAGATTTGTCCTGCACCAATTGCGCTGCGAAATTTGCTCATGACTATTTGTCGCGAAGACTCTAACGAGGATGCAGCCGCCAAGAGCTCGGGCGGCAGAGGCGCACTCTCGGCTGTGGTACTAAGCTTCCGCCTGGCGTACGGCGAAACTCGGGCTACTGCCAATGATTGGCCAAAACGATTCAAAGCAGATAGATAGATCGCGGCAGCCGCCTTGTCACCATCAGCAATGTGAAGAGCTCTACGAATTAGCAGTGTATTTGCCTTGGTCAGCAGTACATCGAACGACCCTTGATCGAAGGATGACTGCCTCACAAGAAGGTGGGCTTCCTCAAGCGCTTGCCATACCTCGTTGTACGCAGCCTCGCGATCTTCGATAAAGCGGCCGGATCGCTTTCCATGCCTCCATTGATACCAACCGAGGCACGCGACGCCGACTGCGATAGTAGCTGTGACCAACTCTTTCCACGGATTGTTCACGAACGGCCTTGGGCCTAACACCTGAGTTAAGCGGACAATAATCAGTACGATTATTGTTCCGCTCGAATGAATAGTTAGGGCTATCGAGCCCCGCCATCACGCACGATGTTGCCAGAAAAGTCGGCATCATTCACGCACTGCGAGAGAGTGCCTTCCCGACTACCCCGGGCTATGTGAAGGCCGCAAAGCTCAGTCTTGTAACGAACCTTAGTGGCACACTCGTCCGCGTCAGAAGAACGGGTCTGCTCTTGCTCGATGCAGTCGCCAGCGGCGATTAGGTCGTCGGTCTCTTCCTTGTACATGCAGTAGTCGGCTATCCACTGGACAGCGTGTCCTGGAACGGAGCAAGGACTTGGCTCCGTCGCCATGGCCGTGACTGAGAACAGGAGGGGAAGGAGTGCGCTGGTTCTTTGCACAGGCCTAACACCTGAATTAAGGGGACAGGCATCGGTACGATGGCTGCTCCCCTTGAATGAATAGTTAGGATTAGCCGGAAGCATCCAATGCAGGATGCCAAAGGCGAACCTTCACAGCGTCCGAACGCCTGAGGAGAAGTAGTTGCCGGCCGTCTCGTAGTTGACGGAGGTGCTCGCATTGAACAATGCTGCGACGGCCGTGAACTGTGTTGCAGTCAAAAACACCTGGGTAGTCGTGTTCGATCCCTCGAGCGTGTAGTAAAGCCAATACTTCTTATCGCTGGGCTTGAACCCATAGCTGTAGCTCTCGACCTTTTTCCACGCCATGATCGTTCCACTCCTCCGATGTGTGTAAACAAGACAACGGTAAACGCACAACAAACAGGCCTAACACCTGAGATAAGGGGAGCAAAATCGGAACGATTTTGGTTCCCCTTGATTGAATAGTTAGGTGCCTGCGTACACCATTGGTTGAAAGGTTACCCCATCCTTGGTCTGGCGGTCGCCGTCGAGGGCGAACCCGAAGCGGGAATAGACCGGTACGGCAAGCAGCGACGAGTTAACGGTGAAGCGGGATGCGCCAGAGGCTGACATTGCCCGTCGCCACAGCTCGCGAGCAATGCCCTGGCCGTGAAAGTTTGCATCAACGAATAGGTGATACAAGTGGCCTCCATCTCGAATGGCAACAACCCCGCAGAGGCTGTCGGCCTGTTCGGCGAGAATGTACAGATAGTTGGGCGTCAAAAGTCGCTCCGAGATTGCCTCAGGGACAATGGATGCGAGGAACGGAGCTGCATCAGGCGATGCCGGATCGTCTAGGAAGTAGTGGGAAAGGCCGCCAATCAACCCGCTTATCGCATTCGCGTCGGAGGAATTCGCTGCACGATAAGAGATGGTCATTTGGTTGCGCCTAACGTAGAGCTAACCGGCGCTGCACGGCTTTATCGCGCAGCGTGCGGTTGAGCGCAGGGTTAGGCTCACGGCGGCTAGAGATAGTAGACATAGCGTAGGAAAAAAACATGGCCGAAGGAGCTGCTACGCGCCGGGCGCCCGGTACCCGACTTGCCCCGCCTTGCGCAGGGCATCCATCGCTTCCTCGACCGTCAGGAGGACTGTCGTTTCGAACGAGCTAAGCGCACCTCCGGCACCAATCGCCAGCGCAACCGCGGCCATGGACACGTTATCGGGAGCCTCCCACAGGTTGTAGCCGTCGTGCGTGCCGAAGGCGTACCAGAACCCGTGGAGCTTCCCACCGACCGACTCGATGTACGACTGAGCGGCCTTTCGTCGGTCCTCTGGGTTGCCGATCAGCCTCGCCCAAGTCTCCGGCGTGTAGCTAAACTTAGATAGATATAGCGGCATCGTCTCTCTCCTTCACGTTCAATGACCGTTTCAAATCTACATTTAGTCCTATTCTCCGTTTCCTCCAAGATGTCAGGAGCCTAACGTTCCGCTTGAGGGCCTCGTGAAGCGCGCAGCGCTTCACGAGGTCGCGCTCGAAGCGGTTGTTAGGGCGCATCTCTGCCCCCGCTCAGCCGACCTGACGCAGACTGCCGTCCCTCGGTTGCGGGCTGCACAGAACCAGCCTTCCCAAGACCGAACAACGGCATGTTTACGTAGACATTTTCGTAAGTTCCAGACTTGGCTGCATACGTTTCGTGCCAAATGCCCACCGATCCATCGGTTCCAATCGCCTTGTTGAAGGCTCGCCACGCTGGCAGATGTTGGGCTTCCTTGTTCTTTGCATAGGCCAGGAGTTGCTCCATGGAGCGCCAGTACTGCACTAGGATGATGGTGCGAGAAAACCACATTTCAGAGTGAATGAAGCCCAGCTCAGGTTGACGGTAGAGCTCCTTGAGCATACGTGGCATCGCAGTGGCGACAGGCAACCACTTGTGAACTCTTAATGGGTTGTTGATGCGCATGCCAATCAGGAAAACAACAAAGTCACCTTCTAGTGTCGCGGTCAGTCGTTCTTTTTGGATCATGATTTATCGGCCCGAACACCTGAGTTAAGCGGACAATAATCGGTACGATTATGGTTCCGCTTGATTGACTAGTTAGGCCATAGCGTAGCAGACGAAAAGCCCGCTTGCCGGAGGCCGAGGTGCGCCAGTTGTGCTGGAGAATGCCCGCCCAGCAGGTCGCCGCGGTCTCTCACCGCGATCTCTCACGTCAGTCCTTGCCGACCGAAACGATCTTTCAGTTAGTGGGTAGTGGCCGCAGGCCAGTACCCGTTAACGTTGCTGCACATGCCGAGGAAATCGGGGGCAAGCGCACAGAAAGGGACGTTGCGACGAATGCCGCATGGAAAAATGCGAAAGAATGTTGGCGCCTAACACCTGAGTTAAGCGGACAATAATCGGCACGATTATTGTCCGCTTGAATGAATAGTTAGAGCCTAGCCGTGCCTGCAGAGGAACTTGGATGCCATCGCGACATAATCGACGAGAGGTTCCATCTCCATCTCCTTGCGACGCGCCTCGACTAGATCCGGTGATTCTATTGGGTCTGGCTTCCAGGTGCCCTTGGCAACGCAAGATCCCTGGGTTCCGTAGCGCTGAGGCTGGTGAGTGCGATCCCAAAGATAGGCGTAGCTCTCGCGCCTGACTTGGCCCGAGGAGAGTAGGGGTTCCATCAGAGCCAATGCTGCCAATTGAAAATCAGGTGCCGCGTCTGCGTGCTGAACCAACAGCCATGCTGCCTCTGCGCCATCGGTACCGACGAGTGGCGGGGTTGGCCAGCCGTGCTCAGATAGAACCTGCCGCATTCGAGCCGTGTGACTTGCGTCGGACGCGACTACGGCCTTTACATCCACTGGTGTGGCAGTGCGCAATTCCTGATCCTGTCTCTCCATCTCTAGCAACTCGACACGCAAAGCCGGAGAGCCAACGACGGGCCCGGCAGTCTGCGTCGCGGCCAGGAGCAAGAATGTCAGAAGCATTGTCATGGGTCTAACACCGGAGATAAGGGGACAAAAATGCATGCATTTTTGTTCCCTCTTGATTGACTAGTTAGGCCGTAGCGTAGCAGACGAAAGCCCGCTTGCCGACAGCGGCAGCTGCACCACGATTGCCGGGAACTGCTTGCCCAGCCGTTGCCCGTGATCCTGCCAGAAAGCCCTTGCCTGGCGAAACGACTTTTAAGTTAGTGGGTACTGGCCGCAGGCCAGTTCCCAATAACGTTGCTGCACACGCCAAAGAAGTCGGGAGCGAGCGAACGCTGAGCCAGTTTGCGGCGAGTCCGCGCAGAGCAAATGACCAGAATGTTGGGGCCTAACACCGGAGTTAAGGGGACAAAAATGCATGCATTTTTGTTCCCCTTGAATGACTAGTTAGGCCGTAGCGTAGCAGACGAAAGACCCGCTTGCCGACAGCCGCCGTTGCGCCACGTTTGCCTGGAACTGCTTGCCCGGACGATGGTCGCGACTCTGCCAGCAAGCCCTTGTCTGGCGAAACAATCTTTCAGTTAGTGGGTACTGGCCGAAGGCCAGTTCCCATTAACGTTGCTGCATGCGCCGAAGAAGTCGGGAGCCCGCGAAGGCTGTGTCAGATTGCGACGAAGCCGCCGGCAAACAATGACAAGAATGTTGGCGCCTAACACCTGAGTTAAG
>JBAQSX010000140.1:0-19492 GCA_049296695.1 Methylococcaceae bacterium
ACTTTGATTTTTATAATATTATTCTCGGCGTTTGCGCTGGTTTATGGAATTATCATTTGCTTGGCTAGGTTTTCTCTAACAATCTGCTATCTTTTTTTCTTTTAAATTCAATGTTGCAACAACTCTAGTATAACGATTCTTTTGACGCGTTAGTAAAATGCCTATAAAAAAGCCGCCTTGATTTATTATACCAAGGCGGCTTTTTTATGTGTTTTTTTAAGCACGTTGTAACATTAATTATAGGCAAAAAAAAAGCGTACAAATAAAAATTTGTACGCGAGTTAGATGATAACTACCACTCATTAACATCAATCTTGCACAATAGCACTCACAGAAAATAACTAAAGCAATTACAATGGGATTTTAGTAAATACAAAATTAATCAATTGCAAACCTAATAAAGATAAAGGAAACGCCGCTACTACTAACAAGGTTGTATAAGTAATGGCTTTATATAAATCTTGTTTTACTTCTGTTGAATTATTTTTCATGACATCACTCCACGCTATTTAGTAATAATTAGTAACAACTACATTATTATTTATTAAAGCCAGTTCTGTGCCACTGTTATTTTTAAAGTATAAGTTATTGAATGTTATTGATATATATAGTAATAATCTTGGTATTTACTCAAGTACACTCTGCAAAATACGCATTAATCATTTTTTTGGGCATACAATTTTTGCAGTACCGCGCAGATACTGCGCAAAAAAAAAGTCCAAAACCTTAAGGTCTTGGACTTTAATATTTTTTAACAAGGGGAAGTAATTAAATCGCGCCTACTGAATCTTGTTTAATAACTTCAATAGTGTTTTGCTCGGCTACTTCATAAGAAACTTTTTCGCCTTTTGATTTATAGGTCTTCGCTTCAGCATAAGCGATTGCAACTTTGTCTTCGGCAGATTTACCTTTTAAATCGCTTTTTTCAATATAGAGCAGTTCTAATAATTCATTCCACACCAAACCTGTTTTAAATGGAATTAATTGATAAGTAGTGCCTTCTAATTCCACTAACATTTCTTTACCGATGTTTTCAACATAGATTAATGCCACGCTATCAGCGGCAATATCATCTTTATATTTAGCGACAAATAAGGGTAATAAGTCTAATTCAGGTAAAAAACCATTAATGAATTGAATTTTGTCGTTTTCAATTAATAAAGCTGAATGAATTAATAACGCTTCGGGAGGTTTACGATCGGTAGTTGAACCTTCGCGTAACGCGCCTTCTTTTAATACTAAATCACCGCGATAAGCATAAATACCCGCTTTGCTAGTTTGACCATTGACTAAAGTGACTGTTAATAAACCTTTCTCTTGATAAGTTTCGAGTAGCATTGTGTATTCTCCTAGGGATTTAAAAGTTAATTCCCAAAAAAGCAAAACACTTGCCAAGCAAAAATTATTTTAAAAAAATAGCGCGAACTATCGGAATAGTCTCATATTTATTAAGTTAATAGCGAGTAAGAAGGCTGTTATTTGTTGTACTACTTACAGCATCTTGTCAGGGTGAATAAGCCGTAATGTCGTAAAACTGACAAAAGCTTTTTAGCTGGCTTATAGAATGGGCGAGTTATTAGGTGTTTTTAATTTAAAAATAAAATTTATTATTCTATTTTTAAATTAATAGTGCTGAAAATAAGTGATTATTAATTTGTAAAACAATGCAAAGACGTTGCAGTGCAACGTCTCTACAATTAGATATTATCAAAAATATTTTATTGATACTATCTTAATGAATAATTCAATTATTACGCCCCGCAACATTTTTTATATTTTTTACCACTGCCGCAAAAACAAGGCTCATTACGTCCCATTTTACGCGGGGGTTGTATGGCGGGTTTTTTAGCTTCTTGCGCGGCCGCTTGCATTAAGCGAATGCCAAATTGTTGCAAGGTTTTTACTGCTGCAGGTACGCTAGGGAATAAAGTCGCCGCCATTAAGTCTTCACTCGGCTCTTGTCCTTGTTCGCGCAAAATGCTGTGCAGTTCTTCAATTTTTTCAGCTTCAAACACGCTGAAATCTTTATTAATTAAGCCGACAAAAACTCTAGCCGCCGCTCGCACCGTTGCTAATTCAGGATTATCGACAATTGCGGGTTCGCCTTCTTGACCGAACCATAGCTCTTCTGTGACCAGCAAACCTACAAAAAAGCCGCGACTCCAATCATAAGCCGCTTCGGCGGTGGCTTCGTCTAATTTAGTTAAATCGAAGGGAAAACGCAGTTTATTGGCTTTGAAAATCTCTTGATAAGCTTCATAAACAGGGCGCGTGCTGTTATTTAATTCTTCAATTTGCGCGTCTGTTAGCTCTGGGTGTTCGCCATAAAAAAAGCCAGCAATCCAATTAGCAGGATTGCTACTAATCGGCGTAATCATCATGGCGTGAAATAAACCGCGCAATTCGTTAAGGTTTAAATGCTCATCTTCGCTAGTGATGTGTCCTAGGCTGGTGGCTAGGTTTTCTAAAAGTGTTTTATTAATCATGGTGTGCTGTGGTTTTTGTTTTTATTATTGTAAGGTAGGTTTGCTGTAAAGATTATTGAATAAGCGCACTACCACGAAAATCATGGTTTTAGTCATCTCAACAGAAGCGGGGTCACAACTGTTGTCTTCTGCCACATATTCATCAATGGATTGATTAAAAAAGCGAATCAAACCGTGTTGGGTGACTTCGCCGTCTTTTTCACCAAAGAATTTTTCTTTCATACGTTGACTGCGTTTGTAGTCAGCGGTTTTGTTGGTAAGTAAAGGCTTGAGTTCTTTATCAAGCAAGGCGACTTGGCGTTCCATCCAGTTAGGGTCGCTTTGAAATTTAGGCATTTTACCAAAGGCGTGTTGATACACGCAGAGCGTTTCAAAGCATAAGTCCATGAATAAATGCGATAATTCAGCGTGACGTTCGCCAATAATACTAGCAAAAGTATTGAACAGCGTTTGAAACAGCACAGGTTGGTCTATTTCAAATTGAATCATAAAGCGTTTGCCTTGTTCTTCGTCTACCGTTTTAGCAGAGCGCAAGGCGGCATAGAGTTCTTGTTCGATGAGTTCGTGCATGGTATTCCTATAGTTTAAGCATTCAATAAAAGCTGATTATCATATCATGCCACTTTGTTTTTATCGGCAAGCAAGCGGTATCTGTATTAGTTTGAGATTTGACTCATAAAATGTCATCTAGCATCTTAGCGGTTATTTTTGAACATAAAAAAACCAGCGACCTGTCGACAAATTCTGAGCAAGTTTTCAATGCCAGATTGCTATTAACAAGGCATTATTGATTAACTTGGCTTGTGGGTAGTGGGAAAAAGTGAATAAGTCTATATTAAAGCAAAGGGAATGCCGAGTTATAGATTAAGAGAACAATTGTAATGATGGATAAAATAGCTCTGGATTTAAAATTAATGAATTATTCTAATTTATGCCAAAAAACCCAGCAATGGGCAACGCAAGCTTATACCGCTGGCTGGTTATCTGAACAGCTCGCTACTAGTTTAATGCAAATAGAAACTGCCACTGAAAAACTAATAATAAGCCAAGCAAACAACACACGCCCTTTAATTGTTGCTTTTATGGGTGGTACGGGCGTGGGTAAAAGTTCTTTATTAAATCGATTAGCAAATCAAGCTATTGCGTGTGCAGGTATTGAACGCCCGACTTCGCGGGAAATTACTTTATATCATCACAGCAGTATTAGTTTAAATACTTTAGCTTTTAACGAAAATTGCCGCATTGCCCAGCATCAAGATGCTACTAAAAAAGCGATTGTCTGGATTGACATGCCCGACTTTGATAGCACTGAAAGCCATAATAAACAACAAGTTCTACAATGCTTGCCGCATATTGATGTATTGATTTATGTGGTCAGTCCTGAGCGTTATCGTGATGCTAAAGCATGGCGATTATTGCTTGCTGAAGGGGCAAAACATGCGTGGGTTTTTGCGTTTAATCAATGGGATAAAGCCCAAACTGCCCAATATGAAGACTTCAAACAACAGCTCGATAAAGCAGGTTTTCACGCGCCCTTAATTTTTAAAAGCAGTTGTCTTGAGCATTGCCCAGATGAATTCAAAGACTTAGAAAATACCTTACTCAGCTTAGCCAACGAACATACGATAGAGCAACTCAGTCAGCGGTCTTTACAGTTAAAAATCAATGTGTTAAAAGATAAGCTCCTGCAAAGTCAACAGGCACTCACGCCCAACATCACCCAATTAAGCAAGCACTGGCAACAGCACTGGCAACAAGGCAGTGACTTATTGCGACAAGGTTTAAGTCTGCCGATAGAACAACTCGCTAGTCATTATGCTGAGCAGAAAACCAGCAGTCAGGATTTACTTTGGGACGCGTGGGCGCGAGCGCGATTTGGCGATATAGTGCAGGATTTTATTATCGCCGCCACTGAAATAGGTATTTCTGGAGAGGTATTAAGAAAAGCTTTTATTAATATAGATGCTAAGGCGGCAAAATTAGTGCAGAACCAAAGTGAATTAAGTCTAAGATTAGCTTTGGCAAAACCGGGCAATAGTGTGCAACGTGCATTATTAAATTTAATGCGTTATTGCGAAATAGTATTGCCTTTAACGGCAATGGCGTGGGTGAGTTATCGGGTATTGAATAGTTATTATTATAATATTAATAATAACTATCTAGGGGTTGATTTTGCTATTCATAGCAGTTTATTAATTGCGTTAACGTGGTTAATTCCGTATTTTATTTTAAAAAAGGCGCAACCTTCATTAAAAAAGACAGCTTTAAGAGCGTTAAACAAAGCTTTAAATCAAGCATTGCAAACAATTAATCACCAAGTCTTAGCTATTATTGAAAGCATTAATCACGATTATCATATTCAGCAACAACAACTTAATGAATTAATCGATGAATGTGTTAATTATGAAACATTAATTGTCGATGATAATAGCGATTTAAAACGTATGCTTATTCTATAAAACAGTTAATTTGTAGGGGTAAATCCTATTTGCCCTTAATAACATAGTCTGTTGTCCAAGGGCGAATATGATTCGCCCCTACAATGCTAATATTTTTAGTAACTCGTCGTTGTGAAAATTCTGTAATTTAAATACAAGCAAAAAAACCAGTCGCTTCAATACTGGCAATAGCACAACGTTCATCTTGCTCAGATGAATCACCACTAATACCCACCGCACCCAACGTATTATTTTCCGCATCACGAATTAATACCCCACCCGGTACAGGCATAATTTTTCCAGCGGCAACACTAATTAAAGCATTCATAAAATCGGGTTTCTGCTCGGCAATAATCGATAAGTTGCGCGACGATACGCCCATATTAACCGCACCCCATGCTTTGGCGGTGGCAATTTGTTGACGAATCGGCGTTGCACCGTCTTCGACTTGCAAGGCTTTTACATGTCCAGTGGCATCTAGTACAACAACGGCGACAGGGGCTAAATTTAATTCTCTGGCAATATGAATTGCGGTATCAATCATCAAGTTAGCGTGTTCTAAGGTTAAGGCGGTCATGAATAATTCTCAAAAGTTTAAAAAGGCTAGGAAAAAGAGCAGTTAATGCACTTGAACTTTCAGTCTTAAATGTCGCAATCACGACAATTTCAGCACAAGTTTAAAGCTTATCAAGCACATAAAGTTTAGCTGTTAATCATAGAGCATTTAAGCTGAACATGCCATAAACAGCCGCGCCTATTAGCACAAAACACGCAGTCGCTTTACTCTGTCTCTAAACAGCACTAGAATAGTCCCCAATTAATCGAGACCCACATCATGATACGTTTGAGCAAACTCACCGACTACGCCACCGTTATTTTAAGTTTTATCGCCCAAGATGAGAGTCGCGTGTTTTCCGCTATGGAAATTGCCAGCGCGACAGGTATTGCCGCCCCGACTGTTAGTAAATTATTGAAACTCTTAGTCAATGCCAAAGTGCTAACCTCCACACGCGGCGCGAAAGGTGGCTATACACTTGCCAAACAAGCCCAACATATCAGCCTTGTCAGCGTTATTAGCGCGGTTGAAGGCCCTATTGCGTTGACCGAATGCAGTATTTCAGAAAAAAACTGTACTCAGGCTAGTGGTTGTCATATCCACGGCAATTGGCAAATTATTAATCGCACCATTCATAATGCCCTAGCTGGCGTTAGTTTAGCTGATATGTTAAAACCGATGATACCCAACGAAATATATATCCCTATTACTCATATTAATAAATCGAATTAGGAAAAACCATGTCAGATACTAATCAAGAATTACACGAGCATTTACAACAAAATTATAAACAAGGTTTTGTCACTGAAATTGAAGCTGATACTTTTGCGGTAGGTTTAAATGAAGAAGTCATTGCTCAATTATCAAAAATAAAAGGCGAACCTGAATTTATGCTTGAATACCGTTTAAAAGCTTTTAAGCATTGGCAGACCCTAAAAGAACCCGATTGGGCGCAATTAAATATTGAAAAAATTGATTATCAAGCGATTAGTTATTATTCCGCGCCAAAGAAAAATAGCGATAAACCTAAAAGCTTAGATGAAATAGACCCGCAAATATTAGAAGCCTATAAAAAATTAGGGATTCCTTTAGATGAACAAGAACGTTTAGCAGGCGTTGCCGTTGATGCGGTATTTGATAGCGTTTCTGTGGCTACGACTTTTAAAGGTAAATTAAAAGAAGCTGGCGTGATATTTTGTCCAATATCAGAGGCTATTAAAGAACACCCCGAATTAGTAAAACAATATTTAAGCAGTGTTGTACCTGTAGGTGATAATTATTTTGCCGCCTTAAATTCAGCGGTATTTACTGATGGTTCATTTGTTTATATTCCAAAAGGCGTGCGTTGCCCTATGGAGTTATCGACTTATTTTAGAATTAATGCCAGTAATACAGGACAATTTGAACGCACTTTAATTATTGCCGATGAGGGTAGTTATGTATCCTATTTGGAAGGGTGCAGTGCGCCGCAAAGAGATGAAAACCAATTACACGCCGCAGTAGTTGAATTAATCGCTTTAGATAAAGCCGAAATTAAATACTCCACCGTACAAAATTGGTATCCGGGGGATAAAGATGGTAAAGGCGGTATTTATAACTTTGTCACTAAACGCGCTGATTGTCGCGGCGATAATTCCAAAGTATCGTGGACACAAGTGGAAACAGGTTCTGCTATTACTTGGAAATACCCTAGCTGTGTATTAACAGGTAATAATAGTATTGGTGAGTTTTATTCAGTGGCTGTCACTAATAATGCCCAACAAGCCGATACGGGGACTAAAATGATTCATATCGGCAAGAATACGAAAAGCACTATTGTCTCAAAAGGCATATCCGCTGGCAGGGCGCAAAATACTTATCGCGGTTTAGTGAAAGTATTAAAAAGCGCGGAGAATGCGCGTAATTATACCCAGTGCGATTCATTATTAGTGGGCGATAAATGCGGCGCACATACTTTCCCCTATATTGAGGTAAAACAACCCAGCGCACAAATAGAACACGAAGCCACCACTTCTAAAATAAGCGAAGACCAATTATTCTTCTGTCAGCAACGCGGTTTATCTGCCGAAGATGCGGTTTCAATGATTGTGAATGGTTTTTGTAGACAAGTATTTAAAGAATTACCGATGGAATTTGCCGTTGAAGCGCAAGCATTATTAGGATTAAGTTTAGAAGGTTCGGTGGGGTAATATGGAATTAAAAAAGCACTATATTGTAGATGAGCATAATCATAAAATTGCTGTGCAGTTGGATATAAAAACCTTCAATAAAATTGAAACGATTTTAGAAGATTATGCTTTAGTACAGTTAATGAATGCTGATGACAGCGAGCATTTAAGTTTAGACGATGCTAAACAGTATTATGCGAGTTTGAATGCTGATGAACAAGTCTTGCAGATTCACAAGCAGTTAATGAATGATTATTCAGAAGTGTTTGAGAAACTAGCGCAATAATCATGTAACCTTTTTTTTTCTAAATCGCTGGTAATTATATGTACTATAAAAATATAACCGCTATTATTCACAAAGAAGATGATAGTTATGTTTCACTGTGTCCTGAATTAGATATTGCCAGTCAAGGCGATACCATTGAACAAGCGAAAAATAATTTAAAAGAAGCTGTTGAATTATTTTTTGAATGCGCTTCAAAAGAAGAAATTAATCAACGTTATTACGGTGAAACCTATATTTCTTCAATGGAGATTGCTTTTGGGTAAATTAAAAGTTTTATCGGGCAAAGACGTTTGTTTGATTTTATTAGCGCATGGTTTTGAACAAGTAAGACAAAAAGGTAGCCATGTCATTATGCAAAAACAAATTGGCTCATCGACTATTACTGTGCCTGTTCCTTTGCACAAAGAACTGAAAGCAGGGACGTTGACATCTATTATTAGACAAGCGCAATTATCACGTTCTATTTTTGAGAATTAACATGATTTTAATTGAAAAACTAAAAAATAACCGTTTGTTATTAACATATATAATTTATTCATTAATATTAGCAATAATATTTTATGTATTGAATTGGGTATTTTTTACTTTTCTTTATGACGAATCGGTATTTTATAATTTGTGGAGTCAGATATTTCATATTAATGGAAATAACAATTTTTTTATAAGTTCAATAGTTTCATCTACATTTATCTTAGCACCATATTTTATATTCAAATGGCTTAATAGTGATAATAATGAACAAAGTTATACTAGTTCGACACAAATCAGAGCAACGGATAATGCAACCGTCACCATAATCGTTTAAACCAAGATATAGTAGAATTAATAAAGAATAATAAAGAGAATAGCTATGAAATTGAATTGTTAGATTATATTACTAAATATAGAAATAGACTTCTTAATCATATTAAAAGCCTAGCAAAAAGCAGTTCATTAAATTTAATCATAGGATTATTTGCTACCATTATTGGTGTCTGGGTGCTGTATAAGGTGTTTATTGATTTATCAGGCGTTGATAATTTATTTAATTTCTTTTCAAGAGTTTCAATTGGTATTTTTATAGAAATAGCATCATTTTTCTTTTTAAGGCTATATAGTACAAATTTGTTTGAAATTAAATATTTTCATAATGAATTGACTAATATTGATGCAAAAATGGTAGCACTTAAAGTTGCTTTACTAAAAAAAGATGATGAAACTTTAAAGTTTATTTTAAAAGAACTTATGAAAACAGAAAGAAATCAAACCTTAAAAAAAGGCGAAACGACTGTTGAACTGGAAAAAATGCGTTTTGATAGGGAAGAATCTAAAAATATGACTGAAACATTAACGAAGTTTTTTGAGCCTTTGTTAAAAGCTATTGCTAAAGAAGATAAAAAATGACCACCATCGACTTATTAACTTTGCCGCCCACGGCGCAACAAGAATTACTCGATTTTTATCAATTTCTAATTGAAAAAAATCAAGTAAGCAAACCCTTAACAGAAAATAAAACCGACTTTAAAACCTTTTTAATGAATATACCAAAAGCCGATATAGATTTTGAGCGTGAATAAAATAAAGGAAATAAACCATGAAAACCCTAACCAAACAATTACAAGACCAAATAAGCCCCGACATGGCATTAACGTTATTACAAGACGGTAATAAACGCTTTATGCAAAACCTAAAAGCCAACCGTAATTTATTACAACAAGCCAATGAAACCTCAAACGGACAACACCCCTTTGCGGTCATATTAAGCTGTATTGATTCACGCACCTCGGCAGAAATTATTTTTGACCAAGGTTTAGGCGATATTTTTAGTATTAGAATTGCAGGTAATATTATTAACGAAGATATATTGGGTAGTATGGAATATGCGTGCAAAGTGGCGGGTTCTAAAATTATTGCGGTATTAGGACACAGCCAATGCGGCGCAATAAAAGGTGCGTGTGACCATATTGAAATGGGTAATTTAACGGTATTATTATCTAAAATAAGACCCGCCATTGATGATGAGTCCACAATTACAGCGCAACGTAATTCCAGCAATAATGACTTTGTTGAAAAAGTAACACTCATTAATGTTAAACGCACCATGAAAAGTATTATTGAAAGAAGCCCTATTTTAAAAGAAATGCTACTCAATCATGAAATAAAATTAGTGGGCGGTATTCATCAATTAAGTACAGGCGAAGTGACTTTTTGTGAACATAGTTTTTAACATTTTAGGAGTTTTCTCATGCGTTTTAAAAGAAAGAACAACCCAAAAAAAGTAGTCATAAAACCCAATGAAGCAGAAAAACAAGCAGCTCAACTCGCTATTAAAGAAGAATATATAGTCAATAGAGAAGAACACCCTAATTTCTTTCGGGGTAGTTTAGCGTGGCACGGTTCAGTATCCCCGCGTATTGCCCCCGCCGCAATAACAGCCGCTATTTATACATTAATACTGGCATTTATTGATGTGCATAAATACTATGATTTACCGCATTTATCGGTTACGCCATTTGAATATACAGGTGCGGTATTAGGTTTAGTATTAGTGTTTAGAACTAATGCAGGTCATGATAGATGGTGGGAGGCGAGAAAATTATGGGGTGGTATTGTTAATCAAAGCCGTAATTTATTAGTTATGGTGTGGTGTTATGGTCCTAAAAATCAGCAATGGCGTGAAGAGATTAGTAAATGGATTATTGCTTTTTCGTTTGCTACCAAAGAATCATTGCGCCATCATAAAGGCTTTAATCATTTAAAAGATGTATTAAGCGAAGAGGATATAAAACAATTACAAGCCAGCGCACACATGCCTTTATTTGTTTCTTGTAAAATTGCCGATTTATTGCAACAAGCGCGTAATGAATATGGTTTAGATATGATGATTTTTATTGAATGCGAAGAACAACGCGGTATATTAATTGACCATATTGGTGCTTGTGAGCGTATTTTAAAAACCCCCATGCCTTTAGTCTATGCCATTAAAACACGGCGGTTTATTTTTACTTATTTATTATTATTGCCATTTTCGTTAGTTAATGTGATTGGTTTAATGTCGCCTATAGTGGTTTTATTAGTAGCTTATCCGTTATTATCCTTAGATAGAATTGGTTTAGAATTGCAAAATCCCTTTTCTAAGCGCAATTTAAGTCATCTACCCTTAGATACTATTTGCGATAGTATTAAAAATCATGCTTTAGTGATACGCAACGGTCAATAAGAGGAATTATCATGAACGCCACTCAATTATTAAATGATATAGAACAATTGCCTTTAGAAGCGCAATTACAACTTGAAGAGTTTATTGCAAGTTTAAAATCACGTTATTTAAAAACGCAATTAGCCGATGAAGAATTTGTGGGTTTATGGAAAAACCGTGAAGACATGCAAGACAGTAGCGCGTGGCTAAAAACTGTGCGTGAAAATCAATGGACACGAAAGCATGACTGAATTAGTGCTTATTGATACCGATATTTTAATTGATACCGCTTATGGCGTAGATAAAGCCGTCTCCTATATGAAAACCTTAGAAAAGCAATATCAACTAGCCATTAGTTTATAGTATTTCAGTTTTATATTAATTAAAGATGCTCGTCATTTCGGCATGGATGCCGAAATCCAGAAACCACGGATGGTAACGATTATAAATACATCCCTGTAACTGGATTCCAGCATCCCTGCTGGAATGACGCTTATCTAAAAACTAAAATACTAAAATACTAAAATACTATAATACTATAATTACTCAAATGGAATTAATCGTGGGTTGTCGCAATAAACACGATTTACTGGCTTTAAATAATTTTTTAAATCGTTTTGAGATAATTAAAATTAATGAATCTATTTCAACTATTGCTATTCACTTATTTTATCAATATAGATTAAGTCATGGCGTAATGATGCCCGATACTTTAATTGCCGCAACGGCTTTGCATTATCGCTGCGGCTTTGCTTCAAAAAATCAACGTGATTATCGATTTATTGACAATCTAAATTTACTCCCTTATTAAAACCTCGGAAAACAACAATGCTCAGTATTAAAAACTTAACCGTTAATGTAGGCGATAAACAAATCCTCAAAGGCTTAAACTTAGAAGTTAAAGCGGGGGAAATACACGCGATTATGGGTCCTAATGGCGCGGGAAAAAGTACCTTATCGCATGTATTATCAGGCAAATCAGGTTATGAAATAACAGGCGGCACTATTGACTATAACGGTAAAAACTTATTAGACATGCCCGCTGAAATAAGAGCCAGAGAAGGGGTATTTTTAGCTTTTCAATATCCCGTTGAAATTGCAGGTGTGACTAATATTTATTTATTAAAAGCGGCATTAAATGCGGTCAGAAAACATCGTGGTTTAAGCGAAGTCGATGCAATGGATTTTTTAATGCTGGTTAAAGCCAAAATAAAAACCTTAGAAATGGACGAAAAGTTTTTATATAGAGCAGTCAATGAAGGCTTTTCAGGCGGTGAGAAAAAACGTAATGAAATTTTGCAAATGGCAATGTTAGAACCGTCATTGTGTATCTTAGATGAAACCGATTCGGGTTTAGATATTGACGCATTAAGAATAGTCGCCGAAGGGGTTAATGCGTTGCGCTCAGATACTCGCGCTTTTGTGATGATTACTCATTATCAACGTTTATTAGATTATATTAAACCCGATTTTGTGCATGTATTAGCCGATGGTCAAATTATTAAATCAGGCGGCGCGGAACTGGCTTTAGAATTAGAAGAAAAAGGTTATAGTTGGTTGGGGGCATAATCATGAGTTTAATTATAGACTGCGATTATCTAAGCCAATTTAAAGCTGAAAACTTAGCATTATTTACAGGCTTTCCTAAAAATAATGAAGAAGAATGGCGTTATACTCGTTTATCGGCATTAGAAAAACAAGTTTTTAATACCATTCCTGCCAATAATTCGCTAGATTTGAGCAATTATAAACTTGTTGATGCGTGGCACATTATTTTTATTAATGGACAATTTTCAAGCGAGTTATCTAATTTAACCGACTTACCTGAAAGCGTAGTTTTAACTAGCCTTTTGCAAGTACAATCTGAGCAATTAAAACCCTATTTAGGGCAAGCTGTTAATGCCAATGAACACGGTTTTATTCGTTTTAATAATGCTAATTTTAGTGATGGCTTATTTCTACATATTCCTGAAAATGTGGTATTAGAAAAACCTTTGCAACTATTACATATTGTTAGCGAAACTAATACTTTAGCCGCCACGCGTAATATTATTGTGTTAGATACTAATGCCCAAGCGCAATTAATTGAAAGTTTTGTGAGTGTCGATAATTATAATTATTTAACCGCTACGGTTAATGAAGTATTTTTAGCAGAAAATGCTCAATTGAACTGGTATAAAGTGCAAGTTGAAAGTGAAAATGCCAGCCATTTTGGCGGGACTTATACTCAGCAAAGTAATAATAGTTATTTTAATCATTATAATATCGCTTTAGGCGCGTTATTAGCGCGTAATGAGGTGCATAATGATTTAAAAAACGGTGCGGAATGTGAATTAAATGGCTTAAGCGTAGTAGCAAAACGCCAGCATTGTGATAATCACACCCGCATTATTCACGCTGAGCCGAATGGTATTAGCAGAGAGTATTATAAAAGTATTGCTGATAATCGGGCGCGAGCAGTTTTTCAAGGGCGTATTATTGTCGCTGAAAATGCTCAAAAAACCAGCTCAACGATGAATAATCGTAATTTATTATTATCCAGTGATGCTGAAATAGATACTAAGCCGCAATTAGAAATATATGCCGATGATGTGCAGTGTTCACACGGAGTGACCATTGGGCAATTAAGTGAGCAGTCGATTTTTTATTTGCAATCGCGCGGTATTGATAGTGAATCAGCGCGTAATATATTAACCTTTGCCTTTGCCAATGAAATGGTCGATAAAATAACCATTGTGTCATTAAAACAATGGGTATTTATGCTATTATCCAAGCACTTTCCACAAGCCAACGTTTAATAATTAACGCTATCATTATGTTCACTAAATTAGAATTATTCCAAGCATTCGTTGCCCCCGCTATTTTTATTTCAGCGGCTGGTTTATTTATTTTATCGATTAATGCACGGTTAATGGGCATGGTGTCGCGTTTGCGGGTATTTCGCAAAGAAAAACACAGCTTAGCCTTAGCGGGTAAAAAACAAGAAGTATTAGCTTTGCAATCGCAAATTGATTCAATTGAACACAGAGCTGAAAAAATAAAAAATGCGTTTTTTTATATGTTGCTTGGCACAATAGGGATTATGCTCACCTGTTTATTACTGGGTTTGGGATTATATGAAGCCGATATATTAGTGGTATCGGTGGTTTTATTTGTATTATCAGTATTATCTATGCTAATTGGCATGATTTATTATGTTAGCGAAGTATCGGTTGCTTTAACTTCAGTTAAAGAAGAAGAAAAGCTTTATGATTTAATTGATATAATAGAAGCTGCTGATAATGAATAATGCTCTGGAGTACAAAGCTCGATTTGTACTAGAAGCTAAGCACAAAGCAAGCTTTGTACTCCAATAACTTTATTTTTATAATTCCTATTGCAGGACTACCACAAAACTTATATTAACTATGACCTATCCAATAGAAAAAATCCGTGCAGATTTTCCGATTTTAAATGAAAAAATCCGCAATAAACCGCTCGTTTATTTAGATAATGCCGCCAGTTGTCAAAAACCGCAGGCGGTAATTGATAGTATTGTGCATTGTTATTGCCACGATTATGCTAATGTGCATCGCGGTGTACATACTTTAAGCGTGCGCTCAACTGATAAATTTGAAGCGGCGCGAATTAACATTAAAAACTTTATTAATGCGCGGAGCGATAAAGAGATTATTTTTACTAAAGGCGCGACTGAATCGATTAATTTAGTAGCGCAAACCTTTGGTAAAGCCAATATTAAACAAGGTGATGAGATTGTGATTTCTGCAATGGAACATCATTCTAATATTGTGCCGTGGCAAATGTTATGTGAACAAACAGGCGCAGTATTAAAAGTTGCCCCTATTAACTTGCAAGGCGAATTAATCTTTGCTGAATTTGAGGCTTTATTAAGCAATAAAACTAAATTAGTGGCTATTGTGCATGTCTCTAATGCGTTAGGTACAATTAATCCGATTAAAGATATTATTGAAGCGGCGCATAAACGTAATATCGCGGTATTATTAGACGGGGCGCAAGCAATACCACATACAGCAATAGATGTGCAGGATTTAGATTGTGAGTTTTATGTATTTTCAGGGCATAAATTATACGCGCCTTCAGGTACTGGGGTATTATATGGCAAACAGGAATTATTAGAAGCTATGCCGCCTTATCAAGGTGGCGGTGATATGATTCGTTATGTCACCTTTGATAAAACTGAATATAATAATTTGCCGTATAAATTTGAAGCAGGTACGCCCAATATTGCCGATGTTATCGCTTTTGGCACTGCTATTGATTATATTAATTCGATTGGTATTCATGCCATTGCTGAATATGAACATGAATTATTATTGTATGCCACTGAACAAGCAAATAGTATTAATGGTTTGACTATTATCGGTACTGCAAAAGAAAAGGCGGCAGTATTATCGTTTACTTTAAATCGAATTCATCCCCATGATATTGGCACTATGCTTGATAGTTTAGGTATTGCTATTCGAGCTGGGCATCATTGCGCTATGCCTGTGATGGATTTTTTTAAAATTCCCGCCACCGCAAGAGCCTCATTTGCCATGTATAATACCAAAGCTGAAATTGATTTTTTAATGCAGGGTATTAAAGATTTAATTAAGATGTTTGGCTGATGCAAAACTATTTAGTGGCGAGTTATTATATTAATTGCCAAGATGAAACGATTTTAAAACAAGCTGGGCAATTGGCCAATAGTTGTGATAATGAAGAACAAGTCATTAAAGCCTGTTTTGAATTTGTCAGAGATAACATAAAACACAGTTGGGATTATCGATTAAATCCTATTACTTGCAAAGCAGAGGACGTTTTAAAATACGGTACTGGCTTTTGTTATGCGAAAAGTCATTTATTAGCGGCGTTATTAAGAGCTAATCATATTCCAGCAGGTTTGTGTTATCAGCGATTAACCCTTTCAGATAATAAGCCGCCGTTTTGCTTGCATGGTTTAAATGCCGTCTTTTTGAAAAACTATGGTTGGTATCGCTTAGATGCTAGAGGTAATAAAGCAGGGATTAATGCCCAATTTACGCCGCCTATTGAGCAATTAGCTTTTGCTATTATTACAGCAGGTGAGGCGGATTTAATGGAGATATGGCACGAGCCTTTGCCTGTTATTACTCAAGTTTTAGAAAATTATAAAAGCTATATTGATGTTATTAATAATCTGCCCGATATTGAAATTATTAATTGACGTTACGCATGATTTGAAAAAATCAAATAATTATAAAAAATGAGACACTAATAATGGATAGACACCCTGTACATTGTGCAAAAGAAGTGAAAGACTTTATGATTAAACATCAAATACGATTTTTATATTTACCTCCCTATTCGCCTGATTTAAATCCGATTGAAAATGTATTTTCTAAAGTGAACCACAAATTAAAACGCATCTGCCTAAAACGATTGAGCGACTCAAGTTTATTATAAAGCTGGCTTTTCAAAATGTTTCTCAAAATAATTATATTTCTTATTTTAGACACGCTTTCTTTTGTTTAAATTGTTAGTAACTAATTTAATTTGACTTTACTGTAAGTTGCATTCTTTCGCTTCTGCGTAACTTCAGCTAATAAATCAAAACAGGTTCATAATAGAGTTTGATAATTTCTTCAAATAAACTTCCAAACGCAAAAAACCATGAGCATAATAAATAAATGGTCATTTCAACAACTCAGTGACGCGCTGTTTAGCCCAAAAGCAAACGGTATTGAAACCAAAATTGAAGCCATTAAACAAAGCCTACCTATTCCCGTTTTTTGGTTATTGGGTAAAACCCAAGCAGGTAAATCTTCCTTAATTCGCGCTTTAACTAATAATAGTAAAATAGATATTGGCAATGGTTTTCAAGCTTGTACTAAACATTCACAATTTTATGATTTTCCCTCCAGCAGTCATCCACTCTGTCGCTTTTTAGATACCCGCGGCTTGGGTGAAATAGCCTACGACCCCAGTGAAGATTTAGCGTGGTGCGCCACTCAAGCGCATTTATTAATTGTGGTGATGAAAGCTTTAGATATGAATCAACACGAAGTAGTGCAAGCCGTTAAAACAATTCATAAAGCCCATCCTGATTGGCAAATTATAGTATTACAAACCACCCTACATGAAGCTTATTCAAACCACACCGACCAACATATTCAACCTTATCCCTATCAACAAAACCCTTTTCCTGCCACTATTCCTTATTCATTAATACAAGCTTTATTACATCAGCGTGAATGGTTTAAAGGTATTGAGGTGCAGTTTATTCCTGTCGATTTTACCCTACCCGAAGATGGTTTTAATATTGTTAATTATGGATTAGATACTTTATGGGATGCTATTGAAACCGCCTTACCCAAAAGCATTATTAATTTATTGCGCCACAGTGAACAGCATAAAACTTTATTAGATTTTCATGCTAACCAAGCGCGTCCTCATATTATTAGTTATGCTTTAATTAATATGGCAATGGGTGCGATTCCTTTGGCGGGTTTACCCGTAGTATTAAGCGTACAAGCTAAATTATTTCACAGTATTAGCTCTATTTATGGTTTAAAACTTGAAAAACGTTTATTTAGTGAATTTACTACCTTAATAGGCACAGGTATTGGCGCGGGCATACTGGGACGTGAATTACTTAAACTAATTCCCGTTTATGGCTGGGCAGTGGCGGGTTTATATTCAGGAGCGATGACTTATGCTTTAGGACAGGCTTTTTGCGTTTATTTAAATGGCGTTAAACGCGGCGCATTACCAACGCATCAAGAATTAACACAAACCTATCATCAAGCCTTTATGCAAGCGCGTCAATTTTTAAAAGCCAAGGAACACTAATGAGTACGCGTTTTATTATTATCGTAGCCATTATTTTTATATTGCCCTTTTTAGCTTTCTTTGCTTTAGGCGGCTATTGGTTATGGCAACAGCATTACTTTTATGTGGCAATAAGTATTTTATCGGCAAACAGCTTATTAATTTACTTATTAATTCAACGGCGTTATCAAAAAAGCAAAGCTGAAACGATTAGTTTTAATCCCATTGAAGCCAATCAAAATTGGACAGATAATGGTAAACAAGCCTTTGCGGCATTAGATGAATTAACGCAACGCTGGAAAAATGAAACAGATTTATTAAGTAATTCCCATAAAGCCCTACGTTTAACTAATGAAGTTTTAAGCACTGTGGCGCAACATTTTCATGCTGATTCAAACTATCCCTTATTAGAATTTCCCCTGCCTTATTTACTCAAACTCATTAGCTTAGTGTGTCATGATATTCAAACCGAAGTTTTAGACAAAATACCGGGCAGTCATGCGATTACCATTAGTGATTGTTTGCAGGCTAAAAATACCTTAAATAAACTCAATGACATAAAATTATTAATGGATGTCAGTAACGCCTTATTTAATTTGCCTAGTTTTGCTTTATCAAAAGCGCGCTCTATTTTATTTAAAAAAGGCATTAATTATGTTAGCGATGAAATTTCGCAACGCTTAGTCAGTGTTTATATTAATAAACTCGGGTTTTACGCAATTCAATTATACAGTAGTCAAATCACATTAGATGATATTGAACCCACCAGTCTATTAACACCTGATTCAAAACAAGATAGCAAAGACTATGCAGAACATCAAAAAACACTTGAACCCTTACGCGTATTAGTTTTAGGTCAAGTCAGTTCAGGTAAATCCAGTTTAATTAATGCTTTATTTGGCGAAGTTAAAACGGCTATTTCTATTTTACCGACTACCTCTGAAATAACGCCTTATATTTTAGAACGTGATGGAATACCGCAAGCGATTATTTTAGATAGTGCAGGTTATGGTGGTTTAAATAATCAACTATTAGCTCAAATAATAGAAAAACAATGTTTAGCCATTGATATTATTTTAATGGTTTGTAATGCTTCAAATGCGGCGCGTCATGCCGATGTTGCTCAATTAGATAATATTCGCCACTATTTTCAAAGCCAACAAAATCAAGCTTTGCCTGTTATTATTGCAGTTATTACGCATATTGACCGTTTGCGTCCTTTGCAACAATGGCAGCCGCCTTATAATATTCAAAATCCTGATAATACTAAAGCCCACAATATTAGGGCGTTTTGTGAAGTGATTGCTAAAGATTTCAATTTACCTTTAAAAAATATCGTGCCTGTTTGTCTTAATCCACAAATGGATAATTATAATATTGAACAAGGTTTAATACCCATGATTGACGCGCACCTCAATGAAGCGCAACGAGTGCGTTATTTACGGTGTTTGCGTTATAGCCAACAGCAAAGTTATTGGCAACAATGGTATAAGCAAGCGGTAAAAATGGGGCGATTATTTTTTGATTAATAATGGAGGTCAGGCTTTGCCTGACAGGTTCAGGCAAAGCC
>JBAQSX010000141.1:0-2568 GCA_049296695.1 Methylococcaceae bacterium
GTTGAGTTATTAAATTGGTTTATCAAACAATTAATTGTCAGTAACGAGTGTTGACTATACGATTTGTAGTTTTTTGATTTCATTGATAACTTATGCAATCAAATTGATTTGTTTGGTAGTGCATCAAAAAAGTAGGTTAGTTAATATTAAACCTTTCGGAGTTCAAACCTAGGTTTGAACTCCAGCTAAAATGGCGTTTTGTTAAAACCTACTCTTTTGAAGCACTACCATTTGTTTTATGTTAGAAACAACTAATATATTTTCTGATATGGATGTCAGTACCCCTTTATTTTACTTAAATCTACTGAGGAGTTTATGAATATGACCGATAAAATTAAACACGTTTTTGTGTTAATGCTCGAAAATCATTCTTTTGATAATATTTTTGCCATGTCAGGAATTGAAGGCATTACGGCGGCGACAACCGAGCATTCAAACATCCATAACGGTATTGTCTATCCTGTTAAAAAAGGTGCGCCGCCCACCATGTCAAGCGACCCTGGACATGAATTTCCTGATGTTGTCGAGCAGTTAGCAGGTGCGGGTGTGCAATATCAGGCAGGTACAGTGTATCCACCCATTAATAATGCTGGGTTTGCCTATAATTATGCGACTACCACCACCGAATTGCCTAAAGGTGTGCCGTTACCCACTCCAGAGCAAGTAGGCGACATTATGGCGTGTTTTGATACGCCTACCCAATTGCCCGTGTTATATCAATTAGCCACCGAATTTGCGATTTGTGACCACTGGTTTTCGTCTGTCCCCGGGCCTACACTGCCCAATCGCTTCTTTTTACATGGCGCGTCTTCGGCAGGTCTTGACCACAGTCCTACGACTAAACAACAGCTAGAATGGTTTTCAATTGACGGTTTTGAATATCCCAACGGCTCAATATACGATGCACTCAATACAGCAGGTCGTCCGTGGCGGTTGTATCACGATAAAACGGGGTTGTTCTCTGATAATCAAGAAGACGGTTCTAAATTAGGCGGAATTGCTTTTGTTTCGACCATTAAAGGCATTCATTCGTTAAGTTTAAAAGATGTGTTGCACTTACCCGAAGATTTAAAAGGCGATTATCCCTATTTTTATACTTTTATCGAACCTAACTACGGTGATTTGACGGGTAAGTTTCAAGGCGGTTCTTCGCAACACCCAATGGATGACACTTACGGTTGTGAAGCGTTAGTGAAATTTATTTATGAGGCGATTCGTAATTCACCGTTGTGGGATTCTAGCTTATTCATTATTACCTATGATGAACATGGTGGCTTTTATGATTCAGTCGCCCCCAGCACCGCTGTTGCACCTAATGACAACAGCCCCACGACATACAACCAATATGGTTTTACCTTTGAACAATTAGGCGTGCGCGTCCCAGCGATTGTGGTGTCGCCTTGGATTGCTAAAAATACTGTTGATAAAACCGTGTATGACCACACTTCTGTTTTGGCAACGCTGGAAAAATTAGCGGATTTGCCACCACTCACTCAGCGTGATGCCAACGCCCACGATGTTTTGCATTTATGTTCATTAGATACCGCCAGAAGCGATTGCCCTACAACGTTAAACAAGCCTGTCAATGTTCACCGTGCTAAAGCCGCTACTCATTCAAACGGGCATGGCAATATTTTGGATAAACCGGGTAATATTTCAGCGTTTATGCTAGCGGCACTTAAAACCGAATTTGAATTATCGCCTCAAACCGACGCTGATAGAGAAGCGATTTTGCAACGTTTCCAAGAAATGGAAAATTACACCGATGCCAAAGATTATTTGCATAATATAGTCTCAGCGGCTCATCAACATCATCTGCAAAGACGGGCGGCATTGAAAAAAATCGGGCAATCATGGCTCACTTGTTTGCGTTCATGGTTGAGTAAATTGGGTTTTACTGCATAGATTTATGCGTTTTAACAGAGTAATTTCAACAAGCACACGCTTTAATTGCATTTAAATATCAATGATTGGTAGTGTATTTTAAATACTACCAATCAACTGTTTATTTTTAATGGGGTAGTAATAATTAAAACTTTTATAAATTCCCTCTACTCTATCCTCCCTTTTTTTTATAAGGGGGAATATGTCCTTTCTAACAATTTAAAATATTAGCACTGCATAACTTAAGTTAATAATCGATATTAAATTCAATATAGTTTATTAAAATTATAGAATTGACTGATTTTATCAGAAACCGCGTAAAAAATTATAAATTTTGTGTTTCTATGATTTAGAATATAAACGTACATAAAAATTAACACCACCACTCAGAAGGTAACGCCATGAACAATAACACACCATCACAAGTTAGAAACATTACTGTCAAATCCGCTATTGCGCCTATTACGGGTACAGCAGGGGATGATAATTTAACGGGTAGTTCGGATAATGATACTTTAAATGGGTTGGCGGGCAACGATTCATTAGTTGCAGGTTCTGGTAATGACGCACTTTATGGTGGCAATGGGAATGACACTTTAATAGGTAGCGCAGGTAATGATTATTACGGTGGTGATTACAGTTATAACACTGCAATAGGCTATGCTTATTTTAATTATGGCAATG
>JBAQSX010000142.1:0-11014 GCA_049296695.1 Methylococcaceae bacterium
GTTATATCATTGTCACACAACATCCCTATACTCTTAAGTTATGTCAGAAACAAATACAGCAAGTAATAAGCCTATAACTATGGATAAATCAGAGTTTTACCAAAAATGGCGACTCCTCAAAGACAAGCTAGCCCGATATGGTGTGGTCGCAGGTGGTCTTGCCGTTATTTTTGCCGTTGTATTGATTTTCTTTTATTTGTTGTATGTGGTGTTTCCCTTGTTTGGTTCAGCCTCAGCAGAAAAAGTCGGTCAATACGCCTTACCTGAAAAAGCAGTAGGGCAATCGGCTTTAGTAGTGGTCGAAGAACAAAATGAATTGAGCGCACGCTTTTCTTTATCAGGACAAGTGGTGTTTTTTGAAGTCGCTACAGGCAAAGTCATTCAGTCTGCCAGTATTCCACTGCCAGCAGGTGTGAGTGTAAGCAGTATTGCTCAAGGCAGTCCTGTCAGTGAGGGCGTGGTC
Organism: Methylococcaceae bacterium; assembly: GCA_049296695.1. Classification (GTDB taxonomy): domain Bacteria; phylum Pseudomonadota; class Gammaproteobacteria; order Methylococcales; family Methylomonadaceae; genus UBA10906. The sequence goes on from JBAQSX010000142.1 coordinate 464, forward strand.
ATTTTTGGTTTGTCTAACGGTCAGGCGATGGTGGTTAAACCCGAATTTAAAGTGTCTTTTGTCCAAGGCATACGCAAAATTGCCTCGTTGTTGACCTATCCTTTAGGTGAAGCACCTGTCGCGATTAATGCGAATGCCATGCCTTTGACTAAAGTTGCATTGCAAGTCAGCGATGGCGCGGCATCGATTGTCGGCGTTTCGGCTGAAGAAATTCGTATTGTGAATCTAGCCAAAGAACAATCTTTATTTGCAGATGAAGCCGCGTGGACACGCACTGAAACCGTCTTAAATGAACCTGCTAGCAATGTGCGTGAGATTTTACTGGCTAAAGATAATCGGTCTTTATTTTTCTTAGCCAATAACGGCAAAGTCGGTTTATTTGATGTGGTCAATAAAGAAAAACCGCCCGTATTAAAATTTTGGCAACAAGTGCTTGAACCTAGTCGCAAATTAACCAGTTTTGCTTTTTTAAACGGTGATTTATCATTATTGATTGGTGATTCGACAGGTAATATCGCGCAATGGAGTTTAGTGCGCGACAAAATGAATAATTTAGTTTTGCAAGAATTCCGTAGTTTTAGCTTAAGTGATAAACCGATTGTGTCTTTACTGGCAGAACAACGCCGTAAGGGCTTTGTGGCAATAGATAGCGCGGGGTTATTGGGAATTTTCCATTCCACTTCTGAGCGCGAATTATTACAAGAAAACATAGGCTCTGCCGCGCCAGTGGCATCTGCTCTGTCACCTAGAGCGAATGCTTTAGTGTTAGAAGCCAAAGATGGCTCTGTGCAGTTTTGGAAAATTGATAATGAACATCCCGAAGTATCGCTATCTTCGCTATGGCAAAAAGTCTGGTACGAAAGCTATAACGAACCTAAGTTTGTTTGGCAATCGTCTTCGGCTAGCGGTGACTTTGAACCTAAGTTCAGTTTAACCCCGCTGGTATTTGGTACACTCAAAGCCGCATTTTATGCCATGTTAGTGGCATTGCCCTTAGCTTTATTAGGCGCGATTTATACCGCTTACTTTATGGCACCCGCCATGCGTCAAGTGGTTAAGCCTTGTATTGAAATCATGGGCGCGTTGCCTACAGTTATTTTGGGCTTTTTAGCAGGTCTGTGGCTTGCACCGTTTTTAGAAGCTAATCTCGCGGGCTTTTTCATGTTCTTATGGCTAGCTCCAGTGGGCGTATTAGTATTTGCTTTTAGCTGGCAGTTTTTACCCGAAGAATTACGTCACAAAATCCCTGAAGGTTGGGATGCGGCGTTATTAGTTCCCGTCATTTTATTTTGCGGGTGGTTTGCGTTTACTATTGCCACGCCCATCGAAGTGCTGTTGTTTAACGGCTCATTGCGTGATTGGTTTAAAAACGTTTGGGGCATCGGTTATGACCAACGTAACGCACTGGTAGTCGGCATTGCGATGGGCTTTGCGGTGATTCCGTCCATTTTCTCCATTGCCGAAGATGCTATCTTTTCAGTGCCTAAACATTTATCAGTGGGTTCATTGGCTTTAGGCGCGACTCCTTGGCAAACCCTGTCTCGCGTAGTGCTACTCACAGCAAGTCCGGGGATTTTCTCGGCGGTGATGATAGGTTTAGGTCGAGCCGTGGGTGAGACTATGATTGTGTTAATGGCAACAGGTAACACCCCTGTGATGGATTTGTCAGTGTTCCAAGGTTTGCGTACTTTAGCGGCAAACATCGCCGTTGAAATGCCCGAATCTGAAGTGGATAGCTCGCATTACCGCGTGTTGTTCTTAGCCGCGTTAGTGTTATTTGCCTTTACCTTTGTTTTTAATACCTTGGCAGAAATCATCCGCCAACGTCTACGCGATAAATACAGTTCTTTATAATGAAAAAGCCAGTTGAGAAACCGATGAAAACAACCAATCCCTTATTAGCAACAACTCAAGCGTGGTTTAAAAGCGGTGTGCCGTGGGTATGGGTCAACGCTGGCGCGGTCAGTGTTTGTCTTATCATGGTCTTTTCTGTGCTGAGTTTGATTACTGTACGCGGCGTAGCGCATTTTTGGCCCGCCCAAGTGGCACAGTTTAGTTATCAAGAAGCTAACAAAGCCGAACCCTTATTTGGTGAAATTGTTGATTCCACCGTTACCCCAGCGGCAATGGCTATAGCCAATGGCTTTAAAATGTCGCCTAATGAAGATGTATTAATTCGTCATTTAGTCAAAGTCGGTAATCGTGACGTGACAGGCGCGGATTTTAAATGGATAGAACAGCGCAACGTGCGTGAAGAAACTTATCCTACTGATTTAACTGTTATTGAACGCCGTGAATGGGGTAATTTTTACGGTCGTTTAGTTGATGTTAAAGATAACGGCAAAGTAATTGCTTCAAGCACTGCGGCAGTTAGCACAGCACAAGAAAAACTCGAAGAAGCCTTAGGTTTGTTTAAACAAATTAATGTGTTAGAAAAAAAGGAAATTGGCTCAGTCAATTTTGCTTTAGAACGTTTAAGATTAAAACAAAAACGCTTAACCCTAGAAAACCGTTGGGATGCTACCGCACAAGCTGAAGTTGCCGCAGAAAAGGCGGAATATCAAAAAACTTATCAGCAATATCAAACACAATTAGCCGATTTATATAAAAAAATCCGTAGCTTAAGTTTAACTATGCAAACCGATAGCGGTCGCCAAGTTAGCATTCCTTTAGCTAAAGTAGTACGCATTTATCAGCCCAATGATATGGGCGTGTTTGCTAAAATCGGTTTCTTTATTGATAAAGGCATGGAATTCTTAACCGATGACCCACGCGAAGCGAATACCGAAGGCGGCATTTTCCCCGCGATTTTTGGAACAGTGTTGATGGTGTTATTAATGTCGGTGATTGTGACTCCGTTTGGCGTTGTTGCGGCAGTGTATTTGCGCGAATATGCCAAACAAGGTTTTTTAACCCGTTTAATTCGTATCGCGGTCAATAACTTAGCAGGTGTACCTTCGATTGTTTATGGCGTATTTGGTTTAGGCTTTTTCGTTTATATTCTCGGCGGCAACATCGATGCCTTGTTTTTCCCCGAAGCCGCGCCAGCACCTGTATTTGGTACACCCGGTTTATTATGGGCTTCGCTGACCTTAGCGTTAATGACCTTACCTGTGGTGATTGTCTCTACTGAAGAAGGCTTAGCACGGATTCCCAAAGCCATTCGTGAAGGCAGTTTAGCCTTAGGTGCGACCAAATTAGAAACCCTGTGGCTGACTGTATTGCCAATGGCAAGCCCTGCGATGATGACAGGTTTAATTTTAGCGGTCGCCCGTGCCGCGGGTGAAGTTGCCCCCTTAATGCTAGTGGGCGTGGTTAAAATGGCTCCTACCTTGCCTATGGATGGTAACTTCCCCTTCTTACATTTAGACAGAAAATTTATGCACTTAGGCTTTCACATCTACGATGTGGGCTTTCAAAGTCCTAACGTTGAGGCGGCACGACCTTTAGTTTATGCCACCGCTTTATTACTAGTGATGGTGATTATCGGCTTGAATTTAGCCGCAATCATTATCCGCAATCGACTCAGAGAAAAATACCGCGCCTTGGAAGGTTAATGATGACAACAGCTTACGCACCCTCAGCACGCACTCATGCGATTACGATGGATTCTGCTTTTATGCGTCCAATGGGACATTCTGAAGAACCTGAAGAAATCGCCATTAAAATTGATGACTTAAAATTGTTTTACAGTGACAAGCAAGCTTTGCATGGTGTCAGTATGGACATTCCCAAACGCAAAGTGACCGCTTACATAGGGCCTAGTGGTTGCGGTAAATCGACTTTATTGCGTTGTATTAACCGCATGAACGATTTAGTCGATCATGTCACTATCGAAGGACAAATCCTGCTCGATAATGAAAATATTTACGACAAAGCCATGAATGTTGCCGCCTTGCGCCGTAGAGTAGGCATGGTATTTCAAAAACCCAATCCCTTTCCAAAATCGATTTTTGAAAATGTCGCCTATGGTTTACGCATTCAAGGCATTAACGACAAACGCATTTTGGCAGAAACCGTTGAAAATGCCTTGCGCGGCGCGGCATTGTGGGACGAGATGAAAGATCGTTTAAATGACAATGCCTTAGGCATGTCGGGCGGTCAACAACAACGTTTAGTGATTGCGCGTGCCATTGCCATTGAACCCGAAGTGTTATTATTAGACGAACCCGCGTCCGCGCTTGATCCAATTTCTACTTTAAAAATCGAAGAATTAATCAACGAATTAAAAGAAAAATACACGATTGTGATTGTGACCCATAATATGCAACAAGCGGCTCGCGTTTCTGACTATACCGCCTTTATGTATATGGGCGAATTGATTGAAATGGGAACGACTAGCGAATTATTTACCAACCCCAAAAAGAAACAAACCGAAGATTACATCACAGGTCGTTATGGCTAAATTCACCACGCCAAAAGGAACGGTGAATTGATACAAAGACAATAGGAGCAAGGCATGGATACTAATAAGGTAGTAGGGCATCATATTTCTGAACGCTTCAATCAAGAACTCGAAGACATCCGCAATAAAGTCTTGGCAATGGGTGGCTTGGTTGAGCGGCAAATTGAACAAGCCGTGTTAGCGTTTACCACGGGCGATGTTGAATTAGCTGAAGAAGTGATTAAACAAGATAATCAAGTCGATGCGATGGAAATGGCATTAGATTTAGAATGCAGTCAAATTATCGCCCTGCGGCAACCAACTGCTTTTGATTTACGGTTATTAATTGCGGTGATTAAAATCGTGCGTGAGTTAGAACGTGCAGGCGATAAAGCCGAACGTATTGCGCAAATGGCAATTAAATTAACAGGATCAGATAATTTCCGCGCTTATCAACATGAATTAGAACATATCAGTGATTTAGTTAAAGAAATGCTTCACAGCGCGTTAGATGCGTTTGCGCGGATTAATATTGAGAGTATTACTGAGATTACTAATCGTGATGAAAATGTTAATCGGGAATATGAAAATATTATTCGCCGTTTAATTACTCGGATGATGGAAGACCCACGCAATATTACTCACGCTTTAGATATTATTTGGGCGGCACGGGCAATGGAGCGTTTGGGCGATTATGCTTGTAATATTTGTACGCATTTAATTTATATGGTCAATGGTGAAGATTTGCGTCACTTGAGCAGACAAGAACTTGAAAAAAAACTAAGTCAATAAATCTTCTGCTTTTAAACTAGGGTAGGTTTTGCCTCCCCTAGTTTTCAAAATACTCCCCCGTAACATCCCGCTGACAGTGCAGTTTTTAATTTGATTATATAGTTTTGAGTTTTTTAAAGTCAGAACTTATAGCATTTTAGTTTTATAATAAGCATTATTTAATTACTATATGACAATAATAATGACTGCCCAGCAACGTCAGCTTATATTTGCGCGTTTAGCGCAAGCAATCCCTCAGCCTACTACAGAACTTAATTATCAAAGCCCCTTTGAATTATTAATTGCCGTTGTATTATCCGCCCAAGCCACTGATAAAAGCGTCAATAAAGCCACCGCGCCCTTATTTTCTGTGGCTAATACACCACAAACTATTTTGGCATTAGGTATTGAAGGTTTAAAACCTTTTATTAAAAGTATTGGTTTATTTAATACTAAAGCGGCAAATATAATTAAATTATGCCAACAATTGCTGGATAATCATCAAGGTGAAGTGCCGCAAAGCCGTGAACAATTACAAGCGTTGGCAGGAGTGGGCAGAAAAACGGCAAATGTGCTTTTAAATACAGCATTTAATCAGCCTACAATTGCCGTAGACACCCATATATTTAGAGTTTCTAATCGCACGGGTTTAGCGATTGGTAATACGGTATTGCAGGTTGAATTATTATTAGAAAAGAATACGCCTGAGTTTTATAAAAAAGATGCGCATCATTTATTAATTCTACACGGCAGATATACTTGTATAGCTAGAAAACCTAAATGCAAAGAATGTGTAATTGCAGATTTATGTGAATTTTCAGAAAAACTTTTGTAAAGACAAAAGTACTGTAATGTCTTTATATGACCGCACAATAACAAGTTAGCATTAAGGCTTAAATAATTTCTGTGTTAATGAAGATTGCTCGGTAGTATTAGCGACACTAGTTTCAGTTTGCCAACCACCACCTAAGGCTTTATATAAAGCAATTAAATTATGAGCTTGTTTATTATGACTAGAAATAATAGCCGCTTGGGCGTTATATAATGCGTCTTTAGCGATTAAAACTTCAATAAAATCGGTCATACCTTTGTTATAACGTTCACTGGCTAATTGCAAGGTTAATTGATTTGCATCACTGACTTGATTTAAAGCCTTAGTATGTTGTGTTTCTTTGCGATAAGCCACTAATGCGTCTTCTACTTCTTGAAAAGCCGTTAATACCGTGGCTTGATAACTTAATAAGGCTTCTTGATTTTGGGTTTGTTTACTTTTTAGTGCGGCATTTAATTTGCCCCAATTAAATAATGGCATGGTGACAGTCGCCGATGATGACCATGATTTTCCCACAGGGGTAAAGTCGGTCATTTTCATGTTTTGCAGACCAATAAAAGCGGCTAAATTAACTTTAGGATATAAATCCGCTGTGGCAATACCCACATAAGCATTAGCAACTGCCAGTTGCCGCTCAGCTTTACGAATATCGGGGCGACGTTTTAATAAATCCGATGGCAATTCATTAATGGTTAAACTAGCGGGTAGCGTTTCTAAGCTGGACGCGTTTAATAAACGCGCCGCTAAGGCATTAGGTTCTTTGCCCAGTAATACCCCTAACGCGTGGACAGCTTGTTCTATGGCATTTTCATATTGCGGCACAGTAGCTTGGGTACTGGCTAATTGCGCTTGTGCTTGGGCAACTTCTAAACTGCTGGCTAAACCTGATTGTTGTTTGATTTCAGTGAGTTTTAGTGTATCGGTTTGGGTGATTAAGGTGTCTTGGGTGAGTTTGATTAATTGTTGATTAGCACGAAGTTCTATTAAATTTCGCGCTACTTCACTTAATAAAGTCACTAAAACCATGCGACTGTTTTCAACTTCGCTGTCAACACTGGCATCAGCGGCTTCAACAGCGCGGCGAATCCCGCCAAAAAAATCCAATTCCCATTGGGCATCAAAGCCTAACTGAAAAATGTTAATCAATTGATTGCCAATCCCAAAACCACCACCGCTACTCGTGCCACCGCCTGTTTGCGAAGTATTATTGAGGCGTTTGCTCAGCGCAGTTTTCGCACTTAAGCTCGGTAGTCCTGCGGCTATGGTTTGTGAGCGTAAAATCCGCGCATCTTTAACGCGCAATAAGGCGACTTTTAAATCTAAATTGGCGGCAATCGCCTCAGTCATTAGGCTATTGAGTAGAGCATCGTTAAAGCCTAGCCACCATTTATCCAATTCAGGCGCGTTTTTGCTAGTGTCTGTTTGTTGACTCCATTGTTTGGGCATCGGCATTTGTGGGGCTTTGTAATCTGGGCCTACGGCGGCGCAACTTATCAGTAAGCTACTCAATAAGCTAAGGCTAAGCGCGGTTTTCATAATGCCGCTCCCGCGCCTTTACTTAAATCTCGCGCTTCGATGAACACATCCATTTGTTGACCGATATAAATCGGTAATTGCTTGCTGTCAAAGCTATACAGGGCTTGCAACACGCGAGTATCGACACGTTCGGTGCTATCACCTGTGAGGGATTTTTTCGGTACGATGAGCGGCTCAACATAAGCCAAATTCAATTCCACTTTAAAATCACGATTACCGCGCAAATACGCCACCGCTTTGCTGGTCTTATCAAATCGCCACGCGTCATTTTCATCAATATCTACGCGCACATGAAACGCGTCTAAATTACCTAACAGTAACAAAGGCTTAGATACATCCCCCGCGCTGGCAAATTCACCAGCGCGAAGATTGACTTGTAAAATTTCACCTTTAATGGGCGAGCGCACCACTAATCTATCCACTGTGCTTTGACTATTAGCAACACTGGCTTGTGCTTGGGCAACGCTGGCGAGCGCGTCATCGACTTGGGCTTTAGCAATTAATACGGCGTTATGGCGTTTTAATAATTCTTCGCCGCTGATAGCGCGTTTATCGCTAATAGCATTCGCTAACTGTTCTAAGCTCTGACTGTCATGCAGATTGGCTTGCGCCACGCTCACTTGAGATTGGGCTTTTAATAAATCAGCGCGTTTCATGGCTAAATCGGCAAGACTGTCACGGTCATCTAAATAAAACAACGGTGTCCCTGCATTGATTTTATCGCCCACTTTGACGGCAACTTTACTGACTAAACGCGCCAGTGGTGTACCAATAGCAATATTTTGGCTTTTAGGTTCGGTAATACCTGAACCTGCAATAAAAGAAGCAAATGGCGCGGATGCAGGTTGCACCACCGCTGGCGCGATAGGCATGGGTTGATTACTGCTGACAACGGTATAAGAAGCAAATGAAAAACCAATAGCGGCAAGTGCGGGAAGTAAATAATGAATTTTCATGATGGCTCTTTGAGTGACTAACTGACGTTACGCAGTAGAAAAGGGCAAATAATAATTCACCCTTACGAAATCATTAAATTGTAGGGGCAAATTATTATTTGCCCTTATTGAAGAGTGTATGTAATCCAAAGCTTGTTAAATAACATTGAGTTTTAACAGAATTGCTTTAATCATGATTATTATAACAAACAAGCTAAAATTACAATATTACACAAGAGACTTAATAACTCAAGTTACGCATGGCTAATAATTTCAAGCATTAGAAAGGATGTATTCCCCCCCCTTAGAAAAAGGGGGGTAGTGGGGGATTTTTAAAAAGGTTATTTTCCTTCTCTTTGTATTTAAAAGGTTTTGCTAAGACTGTTTTTAAAATCCCCCTCAGTCCCCCTTTTTCTAAGGGGGAGGTAGTGCGTAACTTGAGTTAATAATTAATCATCACCTAATTGTGTTAATAATTCGGCTTGATATTCGCTAATTAAGGGATTAATGACTTGCTCTAAACCACCTTGCATAATATCGGCTAATTTATATAAAGTTAAATTAATACGGTGGTCAGTTAATCGTCCTTGCGGATAATTATAAGTTCTAATTCTTTCAGAACGATCACCACTACCTACTTGTAATTTACGATTTAACGACTGCTCGGCGTGATGTTTTTCTTGTTCAGCCGACAATAATCGCGCCGCTAATAAAGACATCGCCCGCGCTCTATTTTTATGTTGTGAGCGTTCATCTTGGCATTCCACCACCACACCTGTTGGCAAATGGGTGATGCGAATGGCTGATTCAGTTTTATTAATATGCTGACCACCCGCGCCCGATGATCGAAAAGTATCCACTTTTAAATCCGCAGGATTAATCTCAATGGCATCGACTTCTTCCACTTCGGGCATAATCGCCACCGTACACGCGGAGGTATGAATACGCCCTTGCGATTCGGTTTCAGGGACACGTTGCACCCGATGCGCTCCCGCTTCAAACTTTAGTTGTGAATACACATCACGTCCTAAAACACGCAAAATCACTTCTTTATAACCGCCGTGTTCACCAAAACTTTCGCTAATCACTTCAGTTTGCCAGCCGCGTTTTTCAGCATAACGTTGATACATGCGCGCTAAATCGCCCGAAAAAATCGCCGCCTCATCGCCGCCTGTACCTGCTCTAATTTCTAAGAAAATATTGCGATTGTCATTGGGGTCTTTGGGCAGTAACAATACTTGCAATTCATGATCTAATTCAGCCAATTGCGCTTGCGCGTCTTGGACTTCCTCACGCGCTAATTCACGCATTTCAAGGTCAGCATCACCTATCATTTCTTGCGCGGCGATGAGTGCTTGCTCGGTTTGTTCATAACGGCCATAACACTCAACCAAAGGGCTGATTTGCGCGTATTCTTGGCTGAGTGCGCGGAATTTATTTTGATTGTTTTGGGTTTCGGGTTCAGAGAGTAACGCGGCAATTTCGTGGTGGCGTTCGCAAAGACTTTCCAGTTTGATTTGTATCGATTTTTTCATGAAGGTGCTTAATTAATAAAAACGTAATGGTGATAATTTACCACGAACAGACGATTTTTTTCTGCTGTTTTCAGAGCAGGCTTTAATTTAGCGTGAATAATAGAATGGACAGTATGGCAAATAAAATCCCAAAAGCATGTTGCACACTAATGGGTTCTTTGAATACCAAAAAAGAAAAAATTAAAACAAGACTGGGATATAAAGCGGTAATAAATGTTACCACAGCAGTATTGCCATTTTTCAAAGCCAAGAGCAGTAATAAAGTACCAATAATGCCTGAAATACCCATTAAAGCTGAATAAACAATACCTGCAAGATTAGTATCTATTTTAAATTGATATTTTATTAATAAACACAATGCCACCAACGCAATGCCACAGGCTTCATAAATAATGGCATCTTGGGCTTTAATATAAAAACTGCTCAGTTTGCCAAAAATACCCCACAAACCAAAACAGCCCAATGATAATAGCGAATAAAGCAACCAATCTGTCATATTTAAATTAAAACACTACGGTTTATTATACGATTGTAGAGACGTTGCACTGCAACGTCTCT
>JBAQSX010000143.1:0-18064 GCA_049296695.1 Methylococcaceae bacterium
CTATTGGTTTAGTAGTATTAGCCAAACCTTTATTATCTACTTTATTTCAATATCACGAGTTTACTATTCACGATGTGGAATTATCCGCGCAAAGCTTACGCGCTTATAGTATTGGTTTATTGGCGTATATTATGATTCGAGTCTTAGTATCGGGATTTAGCGCAAGACACGACATGCAAACCCCTGTGCGTTATGGGCTTTATGCTATGCTTGCGAGTTTATTATTAAATGGATTAGCGATTCCTTTCGCTCATGCAGGTTTAGCTTTAGCCACTTCTTTGGGCGCGTTTATTAATGCAGGATTATTACTCAGAAAATTACTAATAGCGGGGATTTATTATCCTGCTCAAGGTTGGCGATTATTTATTTTAAGAGTGTTATTGGCAAATAGTATTTTATTGCTTTTATTATATTATGGTGTAGATGCTGAGTTATGGTATTCATGGCATTCTATGCAACGGGTATTGCATTTAATGTTTTGGGTAATAATGGGCGCGGTAATTTATGGTGTAAGTTTATTATTGCTGGGTCTGAATTTTAAACATTTCTTCAAATAATATTGTCTAACGTCAGCTTATTAATTATTAACTAGCTGGAGTGCAAACCTAGGTTTGCATTTTATATTTAGGCTTTTTTATTATTGTGTCAGAATAAGGATTTTCTCTGGTTATAAGATTAACAGGGTAATATCTTGTTAATCCTAAAATCCTGTCAATCCTGATTCAGACACAAATAAGCTAGGTAGTTACGAAAATTATTAAAGCCTTTTCATTAATAATAACGCTGGTTTATGTTATAAGCATTAAACTAATTTTTAACTATCTAAAGGATACTACTATGTCAATTAACGGCGCGATTATTACTGATTTTGGTGGTTATGACAGAGGGCAGTCTATTGTGGCGCAGGCTGACGGCAAAATTGTGGTGCTAGGTACAGCGGCATTAAGCACTAGCGATGGGCTTGCGGTGGCGCGTTATAACAGCAATGGCAGTTTAGACACCAGCTTTAGCGGTGATGGTAAATTAACAGCGGTGGGCTTAATGCCGATTAATGCTATGTACTTGCTGAGTAACGGTAAATTTTTAACCATTGGCGCGAAAGGCGGTGATTTTGCCGTAGCGCGTTATAACAGTGACGGCACAGCTGATAAAACCTTTTCAGGGGATGGCATTTTAACAACGAATGTTTCGTATTGGGATGCTAATGATGCTGCTTATAACCTTGTAATACAAGTGGACGGCAAAACAGTGGTGGTAGGTTACGAAAGTTATTACGATGTATTTGCCGCCACGCGTTATAACAGTGATGGCAGTTTAGATATGGGTTTTGCAAATGACGGTATTTTGAGTGGTAGGGATGTGCGTTTTATAGGCGTTGCCACCTGCGCTTTTGTGGGTTTAGACGGCAAGATACTGTTAGCAGGTGATAGCAATAATGATTTTGGCATCATGCGTCTTAATCGTGACGGTAGTTTAGATGCTAGCTTTAGCGGTGATGGCATGGTGACGACTGATATTGGCGGCTCAGACAGTGTTTATGCAGTCACTATTTTGAGTACAGGCAAAATTTTAGTCGTTGGCAATAGCGATGGTAATTTTGCCGCCGTGCGTTATAACGTGAATGGCAGTTTAGATACCAGCTTTGGCGGCACTGGCATTATCACGGGTAATGCTGGCATTAATGAAGTGATGAGCGGTGTGGTCGCTTTAAAAGACGGTAAGTTTTTAGTAGGCGGCACCAACGGTAATTATGATTTAGTGTTAGAACGCTACAATATTGACGGCAGTTTAGACGCTAGCTTTGGCACAAACGGCAGAGTTATCACTGATTTAGGCGGTGCAGAGCAAGCCTCAGGACTGGCGGTGCAAAGTGATGGCAAAATTTTATTAACAGGTAGCAGTGATAGTGATTTTATCTTAGTGCGCTATAACGCAGACGGCTCATTAGATAGCGCGTTTAATGGTACAAACAATCATTTGCCCACAGGTACAGTCACTCTTACAGGTTTAGCCCTTTCTGGACAAACGCTAACGGTGAGCAATACCTTAGCCGATGTTGATGGCTTGGGTGTAATCAGCTACGCATGGCTGGCAAATGGCGTGGCTATCACCAATGCTAGCGGTAATAGTTACACCTTAACCAGCAATGAAGTCGGCAAAACCATAAGCGTTGTTGCCAGTTATACCGACAACTTAAACTTTAAAGAAAGCGTCACCAGCGCCGCAACTGCTAAAGTAATTGGTGATTTAGTCATTTATGGTGATGTAGGCGGTTCAAGTGCTGACATCATTAGCGGCGATATTAGCAATGACAAGCTCTACGGGCTGAACATGAATGACAGTTTGTCAGGTTTAGCGGGTAATGACACCTTGTATGGCGGTTATGGCAACGATACTTTATTGGGCGGTGAGAGTGATGACGCGTTGTTTGGTGAACAAGATGCGGATTCGCTAGTCGGCGGTACAGGTAATGATACTTTAGACGGCGGTTTAGGCGCGGATAGCATGAGTGGCGGCATAGGTAATGACACTTATTATTTAAGCTACGATGCCAGCGATGTGATTACCGACAATGGTTTATCCAGTGATGTTGACACTATCATCATGCCGTATCAACTCACCAGTTATACCTTGCCTAAAGACATTGAAAATGGCGCAATTAGTGCCGGTACGCAAGCCAGTTCCTTGACAGGTAATAGTAACGATAATATTTTGTCAGGCAACGATGGCAAAAATACCTTAAGCGGTTCTTTGGGACGTGATTCTTTATTTGGCGGCGCGGGTAATGATATTTTAACTGGCGGCGTGGGTAACGACACGCTGACAGGTGGCGTGGGCAAAGATAATTTTAAATTTGATGCCATAGCGACCGCAACCAATAACGATACCATTACTGATTTCAAAGTTATCGATGACACCATTCAATTAAAAGCCAGCGTGTTTACTGCCTTAAGCACTAAAGGCATATTAGATGCCAGTAATTTTGTAGTAAGCACAGCGGCAATAGATAGCAATGATTATATTATCTATAACAAAGCCTCTGGCGCGTTGCTTTATGATGCCGATGGCAATGGCGCGGGGCTTATGACGCAAATCACGCTTATTGGCTCTAATTTAGCGGTGACTAATGTTGATTTTGTGGTGGTTTAAAGGCTATAAAAAAGCCTGCTAAGTTTTTAAAACTTAGCAGGTTTATTATTTGTTTTTCTTTGCAAACCCAACACTTATTCAGCGCGATAATTGGGAGCTTCTTTGGTGATGGTGACATCATGAACGTGACTTTCTCGCATACCCGCGCTAGTGACGCGCACAAACTGTGCTTTTTCATGCAGTTCAGCAATCGATTCACTACCCGTATAACCCATACTAGAGCGCACCCCGCCTAATAATTGGTGAATCACCGCAAGCAAACTGCCTTTATAAGGGACTCTGCCTTCAATACCTTCAGGGACTAATTTTTCTACGGCATCGGATTCTTGAAAATAACGGTCGCTAGAGCCTTGTTGTTGCGCCATTGCCCCTAAAGAACCCATGCCACGATAGGATTTATAAGAACGACCTTGGAACAATTCCACTTCACCGGGTGCTTCTTCTGTGCCAGCAAACATCCCGCCTAGCATTACTGAATTTGCACCTGCGGCTAAGGCTTTGGCTAAATCACCCGAATAACGAATGCCACCATCGGCAATCACAGGAACGCCCGTGCCTTTAAGTGCGTCGGCCACATTACTCACTGCGGTAATTTGCGGCACGCCCACACCTGCAACAATTCGCGTAGTACAAATCGATCCAGGACCTATGCCACATTTAACACCGTCCGCGCCAGCTTCAACTAAAGCCAATGCCGCCGCCGCCGTGGCGATATTGCCACCAATAACTTGTAGATTAGGATAGTTTTGTTTAACCCAGCGTACTTTATCCAAAACACCTTGCGAATGTCCGTGTGCGGTATCAACCACAATCACATCCACACCCGCCTCAACTAAGGCGGCAACACGTTCTTCTGTTCCCACACCTGTGCCAACTGCCGCACCCACGCGCAAACGTTCTTGCTCGTCTTTACAGGCGTTAGGATAATCTTTGGCTTTTTGAATATCTTTAACGGTAATCATGCCGCGCAAATGAAATTGGTCGTTGACTACTAAAATTTTTTCAATGCGATGCTTGTGCAATAACTCAATCACTTCTTTGCGATCAGCATTTTCACTGACCGTAATCAAGCGGTCTTTAGGGGTCATCACATTGGCGACAGGCTCATCAAAACGGGTTTCAAAGCGCAAATCACGACTAGTGACAATGCCGACTAAGTTATCACCGTCAACCACAGGCACACCTGAAATATTTTTAGCCCTCGTGAGTTCCATCACTTCACGAATACTCACTGTAGGTGCGACACTGATAGGGTCTTTAATGACACCACTTTCGTATTTTTTCACATGATGCACTTCACGCGCTTGTTGCTCTATGGTCATGTTTTTATGAATAATACCAATGCCACCTTCTTGCGCAATGGCAATGGCTAAACGCGCTTCGGTTACCGTATCCATAGCGGCGGCAACTAAGGGGATATTAAGCGTAATGCCTCGCGTGAGTTGCGTGACAATAGAGACATCACGCGGTAGCACAGTTGAATGTGCGGGGACAAGCAAAACGTCATCAAACGTTAATGCTTCTTGAATAATTTGCATAAATCTACACCTAACAAACAAAATAGTGCCAGTTATTATACTTTAGTTAGCAAACTGTCATCACACTAAAAAAATAATCTTGGTCTATACAAAGTATTTGCACCAGCAAAAGAATTCATACGCAACAGCCAATAGCTTTGTTAAACTTAAAGTGAAGTTAAACGCCCTCTCAACACGACAAAAATGTGTAAATAACATACTGAAATGATAGCGCGTGTTGTGGTAAAGTGCTAAATGACAAACCCCTTGTTATCAATATACATATTAATATCGCCATTGAATGCTTTAATGACCAATAATTTTAAAGGGCATTAACCCAATTCTTTTTCCCAACACTTTTCATAATTTCATTCAAAATACTTTACTGGTAAATCCCAATGAGACTGTTCACACATACACTGTTATTTATTTTATTTGGGTTGTTTTATAACATATCCGTAGTTTTTGCTAATGACACAAAAGATTACTCTTATCGCTTAGGGAGCGGCGATAAAGTTAAAATCACCGTATTTCATCAAGATGATTTAAATGGTGAATATACCATCGATGGTACAGGTAATATTTCCTTACCACTCGTTGGTAATATTGCCGCAAAAAACTTAACCTTAGAAGAACTCAATAAAAAATTAGAAGATGCCTTAAGTCCTGATTATTTATTAAATCCCAAAATTACTATTCAAGTCTTAAATTACCGCCCTTTTTATATTATGGGTGAAGTGGCAAATCCCTCTTCTTATCCTTATGTCAGCGGCATGACCTATTTAACTGCCATCGCTATTGCGGGGGGCTTTACTTATCGCGCTAAAGAAGATGTCGTTTATGTGATTCATGGTAACGACCCTGCACAAAAAGAAATCCCCACTAAGGTGGACTTGCCCGTCATTCCAGGTGACATCATTCGGGTTGATGAGCGACTCTTCTAATCAGCATCCTTAAAAAGCGCATTAACCTCCCTTAAGGAAAAAAAATGTTACTCAATAATCAGGCTAATACATTTCCTAGCAATATTGAATCCTCTACTCAGAATAGCAACACCCTGTCTATTGGTAGTTTATTACATATTTTTTGGTTACGTCGTTATTTATTTCTCGCTGTTGTCGTATTAATTGTTTTATCTGGCAATATTTATATCTATCAACTCACACCGCGTTATACCGCTTCAACTAAAGTATTAATAGGTGTAAGTAAGGCTCAAGTCGTTGATGTAGAATCGGTATTAAACAATGAAATACGCACCGATAGCGAATTAAGAAGTGAAATTGAAGTATTAAATTCTAATAACTTAGCAGAAAAGGTTATTCGTAAATTAGATTTACTTAAATTACCTGAATTTAATCCCAGTATTTATCAAAACCAACAGGTAATAGAGAAAGGTTTTTTGGCAGATTTAAATCCTAAACAGTGGCTATCTGATGATATTAAAGAAGCCATAGGATTAAAAGAAGAAACTAATAAAGAATCCTTAACAAATGAAGCTGAACAACAAGAAAAAATTCTTGAAGTGGCTACCGCTATTTATCTTAGCAAAGTTAAAATAACCCCAATAAAAGGTTCACAAGTGGTGATTATTAGTGCTGAATCTTTAGACCCAAAACTAGCGACCACTATCGCTAATGCCCATGCAGATGGTTATATCATTGGACAATTAGAAGCCAAGTTTGAAGCCACTCAAAAAGCCACCTCTTGGTTAAATGAACAATTAACCGGTTTGCGGCAAAAACTCGCTGATTCAGAAAAAGCCGTAGAGCTTTATCGTAGTGGACACGGTTTAACTCAAGGGACTTCGGGGACAGGTTTAGTGGGTGAACAATTATCAGAAATTAATGGGCAGTTAATTATTGCTCGGGCTCAAAAAGCCGAAGCCTCAGCGCGTTTAGCACAAGTGAATCAATTATTGCGCAATGGTACTGATATTGAAACCGCCAGCGAAGTATTATCATCAGCGATGATTCAAGGTTTACGCGGACAAGAAATAGAATTAACGCGCAAACTCTCTGAAATGTCAGTTGAATATGGCGAAAAACATCCGAAATTAATTCGTCTTAATGCCGAATTAGAGGATTTACGCGCCAAAATAAAAACTGAAATTGGCAAAATAGCCGCTGGTCTGAGAAATGAATTAGGTATTGCCAGTGCCAGAGAAGCGAGTTTACAAAATAGTTTGCGTACCAGTGAAAATAAATCAGGCATGAATCGCACTGAAGAGATTCAATTACATGCTTTAGAACGCGAAGCTAATGCGAATAAAATGTTATTTGAAACTTTTTTAAATCGCTTTAAAGAAACCTCTTCTACACAAAGCATGCAAGAAGCTAATGCGCATGTGATTTCCACAGCTAAAATCCCTCTGGGTGCTTCATTTCCAAATACCCGTTTAATGCTCAATATTGTCATTGCAGTGGCAGTATTGATAGCTATTGTTTTAATCATTATTTTAGAGCTATTACATTTAGGTCTGCGCACCCCCGAAGAAATTGAAGAAACCTTAGGTTTTCCTGCTATTGGTTTAATTCCAAAAACTGCAAAAAAAATTAATGCCATTGATTATATTTTAGAAAAACCTAATTCTAGTTTAAATGAAGCCATTAGTTCCTTGCGTATTTCATTGATGCTCTCAGACCCTGATAATGCGGTAAAAACTATTGTGGTCACTTCTTCAGTACCCGCTGAGGGAAAAAGTATGTTGGCATTATGTTTGGGTCGTAATGCGGCAATTGCGGGTCAAAAAGTAGTCGTCATTGATGCCGATTTTAGAAGACCCACTATTGAAAAAAAATTAGGTCTTTCTAACAAAGCCAAAGGTTTGACCGATTTAATTATGTCACAAGATACGAGACTTGCTGATTTTATGTATAAAGACAAAAAAACTAATTTATTAATTATGCCTAAAGGGGGAGCTGACTATATTAACCCAGCCGATATTTTTGCCTCTCATCGCATGGCAGTGCTGTTACAAACCTTAAAACAACAATTTGATTTAATTATCTTTGATACTCCGCCCGTCATGGCAGTGGCCGATGCTCGCGTATTAGCTTCATTGGTTGATAAAACTATTTTTGTGGTTGCTTGGGACAAAACCCCTAGAAAAACTATTAAAGCAGGTTTAGAACAAATCATTAAAGCGCGTGCAAGTATTTCAGGCGTGGTATTGCAGCAAGTCGATTTGCAACAATACGGTCGTTATAGTTATGGGGAATCGGGTTATTATTATCATTACAGTAAATATTCCCAATATTATACTGATTAATGGTTTTAAATAATATTAGTTGTTATCTGTTTTATTGAAAAATAAAAACCTATTTTAATTTTACATTATTAAAATAGGGTTACGCCATCTGAAAAACACTAAGGATATATTATGCTTTTAAATAACACTATCAATGCGGCTTCCATAAAAGCCGATACTTTTAATGGATCTAATAATTCAGTCTCTATTGGTGGATTATGGCAAATTTTCTGGATATACAAATATTTGTTTATTGCTGTCGTTATGTTAATTATGTTATCGGGCAGTTTATTGCTCTTTCAGCTTACACCACATTATAAAGCAGAGACAAAAATTTTAATCGGCATTAATAAAGTACAAATCATTGATGTAGAATCCGTACTCAATAATGAAATCAGCTCTGATACTGAAATTAGAGGTGAAATAGAAATATTGGGCTCTAAAAAACTAGCAAAAAAAGTTATCCATAAATTGGATTTACTCAATGTTGCAGAGTTTAATCCTAGTCTTAATAAAGCAGAGAAAACGGCATTACTTGATTTAAATCCACTGCACTGGCTTTCTGAGAATACTCAAGAAGTATTGGGATTAAAGAAAGTTGTCAGCGCGCCGCTGAGTAATGAAGAGCAAAGTGATCGAATTATGGCTACAGCCGCTGATATTTATTTAAATAAAGTAAAAATAACGACCATTAAAGGTTCTAAAGTAGTTATGATTACTGTCGAATCATTCGACCCAAAACTTGCCGCAAAAATAGCCAATGCCCACGCCGAGGCGTACATTATTGGACAATTAGAAGCCAAATTTGAAGCGACTCAAAAAGCAACCAGTTGGCTTAATGAACAATTAAATAGTTTGCGTCAAAAAGTGGCTGATTCTGAAAAGGCAGTTGAACTTTATCGTAGTGGGCATGGCTTAACACAAGGGACTTCGGCGACGGGTTTAGTGGGTGAGCAATTATCAGAAATTAATGGGCAATTAATTATTGCTCGGGCTCAAAAAGCAGAAGCGGCGGCGCGATTAGCGCAAGTGAATCAATTGTTGCGCAATGGCACTGATATTGAAACCGCCAGCGAAGTATTATCATCAGCGATGATTCAAGGTTTACGCGGACAAGAAATAGAATTAACTCGAAAACTTTCGGAAATGTCAGTGGAATACGGCGAAAAACATCCGAAATTAATTCGCCTACATGCTGAATTAGAAGATTTACGCGCTAAAATAAAAAGTGAAATTGGTAAAATAGCGGCAGGTTTGAGAAATGAATTAGGTATTGCCAGTGCCAGAGAAGATAGTTTACAAAGTAGTTTACGCAACAGTGAAAATAAATCAGGCATGAATCGTACTGAAGAAGTCCAATTACACGCCTTAGAACGTGAGGCGACTGCTAATAAAGTATTATTTGAAACTTTTTTAAATCGTTTCAAAGAAACCTCTTCTACTCAAAGTATGCAAGAAGCCGATGCGCGGGTTATTTCTGATGCTGAAGTACCCAATATTGCTTCTTTTCCTGACAAGAGGCTGATATTTAGTATATTGATTGCATTTGCTATCTTTATGGGTATTGTGCTGATTGTTATTTTAGAGTTATTACATTTAGGTTTGCGTACCCCAGAAGAAATTGAAGAATCCTTAGGTTTTCCCGCCATTGGTTTAATTCCAAAAACTGCAAAAAAAATTAATGCCATTGATTATATCGTAGAAAAACCCAATTCTAGTTTAAATGAAGCCATTAGTTCTTTGCGTATTTCATTAATGTTATCCGATCCTGATAATGCAGTAAAAACAGTAGTGATAACCTCATCTGTGCCTGGAGAGGGAAAAAGTATGTTGGCATTATGTTTGGGTCGTAATGCCGCAATTGCGGGTCAAAAAGTAATTGTAATTGATACCGATTTTAGACGACCCACTATTGAGAAAAAATTAGGTCTTTCTGATAAAGCTAAAGGGTTGACTGATTTAATTATGTCACAAGATACTAAAGTGGCTGACTTTATGTATAAAGACCAAAAGACTAATTTGTTAATTATGCCTAAAGGTGGAGCTGAATATATTAATCCAGCCGATATTTTTGCCTCTCATCGCATGGCAATGCTTTTACAAACTTTAAAACAACAGTTTGATTTAATTATCTTTGATACGCCACCCGTCATGGCAGTCGCCGATGCGCGAGTGTTAGCTTCTTTGGTTGATAAAACTATTTTTGTAGTGGCTTGGGACAAAACCCCTAAGAAAACTATTAAAGCGGGTTTAGAGCAAATTATCAAAGCGCGGGCAAGTATTTCAGGTATAGTATTACAGCAAGTAAATTTGCAACAATACGGTCGTTATAGTTATGGGGAATCGGGTTATTATTATCATTATAATAAGTATTCACAATATTATATCGATTAAAATAGATTTTAATATTGCAAGACGGTATAAATACCGTCTTTAACGCTAATGATTTAGAAGCCATCCCGATATAATCCAATAAATAATGCTGTATTTAACACTAAAAAAAACCTATGCTTTTGTAGTATTACTCAGTAGCCTTCTTGTCTGTGTAATGATATTACCTCAAGTTAAACAGGCTTTTGATTATATTCCTGTTAGTATGGCTGTTAATAAAATCAATTCTAAAAACCGTTTAACTAATGAACAGCTTGTTGAATTAATCACAACAGCGCAAAACAATATTAGTGTAAGCGACGCGCATGATTGGGAAGATTTAAGTATTTTATGGTTTCAATTGGCGCAACAACAGGGCTTAAATAAAATAGCAAGTTTGCATAGTTTACAACAAGCCAAACATAGCATAGAACAATCTTTATATTACGCACCCAGTAATGCCTTTTTATGGTATAGATTGGCATTAATTGACACCTTATTACAGTTACCTAACAAAAAAGTTACACAGCTTTTATTAATGTCTATACTAACTGGACCTTATGAATTGCAGTATTTAATACCACGATTAAATTTTTGTTTGTTGTTTTTTTCAGAATTAACTACAGATGATGAAAAAGACATGGTGAGGCAACAATTAATTACTGCATGGACAGTATCACCGCAGACAGTTATTGGTTATCTTAAAATCAATTCTAATAATTTAACGGTAATTACTGAGTTATTAAAGGAAAAAGATGCTGATTTATTACAGGAAATAACCGTAATGATGAATAAGCAAAAAACAAAATAGTTTATGCTTATAACGCATTAATAACTTGTATAGGCAACAACTTTGTCTTTGTGGTGTATAGGCGAATTTGTCGCCTATACAATAACTAGATTTTTTAAATCATGGGTAACTTCAGTTTACACAGTAGAAAAGGACAAATAATGATTTGTACATACAAAATAGTTGAATGCTAAGGGCAAATCATTATTTGCCCTTGTTGAACAATATTGTGTTAATGCTTGAAACTATCAGTTCTGCGTAATTTACAATTAAGTAATAAAACGGTAATAATTGAGATGATAAAATAGCCTTTATATTTTATCGAGTAAATGAATTAGGATTGTTTAGTCGATTAATTCAAATTCACTTTTTTCCGCGCCACAAATCGGGCAAACCCAATCACTAGGCAAGTCAGCCCATAAAGTACCTGCCGCAATATCTGCCTCGGGGTCGCCCTCTGCCTCGTCATAAATGTGACCACAGACATCACAACTATATTTTTTATACGCAGTCATCGTCATACTCCTTGATTTTTAAAATTAAACTCTGTAACTACAAAGCGGCTTTGACTTTAACAGCTTTATAGTAATTTTCAATGCAGAAGTTGATACTAGCGGGGTCATTAAAAAAAATCACACCGCTAACATTCTGTCAATCATCAATTATATGCTACCATGCGCGTCATTTTTTACGAGGAAAGCAGCAATGCAAGCAACAGTCAAATGGGTCGATGGCGTGATGTTTGTCGGTGAAACGGGCAGTGGTCATGCTGTCGTTATGGACGGGCCACCCGATCACGGTGGACGTAATATGGGGGCGCGTCCAATGGAGATGCTGTTATTGGGCGTAGGCGGTTGTTCATCGTTTGATGTGGTGCAGATTTTACAAAAAGGTAAAAACGAGATTAGCTCTTGCGTGGCGGAAATTTCTGCTGAACGAGTGGATGCTATTCCTAGTGTTTTTAGTAAAATCCATTTGCATTTTATTGTGAAGGGTTCTAATTTAAAAGCCAGCGTTGTTGAACGTGCTGTTAAATTATCAGCAGAGAAATATTGTTCTGCATCCATTATGTTAGATAAAGCAGGGGTAGAAATTACCCATGATTTTGAAATTATCGAGGTTTAATCATTGAACAAGTTAAAATTACATGGCTTTAATAATTTAACAAAGTCGCTCAGTTTTAATATTTATGATATTTGTTACGCGCCTGCCGAACAGCAACAAGCTTATATTGAATATATTGATGAAGCTTATAATGCCACGCGTTTAACACAGATTTTAAAAGACGTGGCCGATATTATTGGTGCGCAAATTTTAAATATCGCACATCAAGATTATGACCCGCAAGGCGCGAGCGTAACGATGTTAATTTCAGAAGGCAATGTGTCACCACCTGCTAATATGAATAGCCAAACCCCCGGGCCCTTACCTGAAACAGTATTGGCGCATTTGGATAAAAGTCATATTACGGTACACACTTATCCAGAAAGTCATCCTGATAATGGTATTAGTACCTTTAGAGCTGATATTGATGTTTCGACTTGTGGACGGATTTCGCCGCTAAAAGCCTTGAATTATTTAATTCATAGTTTTGAGTCTGATGTAGTGATTATGGATTATCGGGTGCGTGGTTTTACGCGTGATATTTCAGGTAAAAAACATTATATTGACCACAATATAACTTCAATTCAGAATTATATTGCTAAAGATACCCAAGAAAGTTATCAAATGATTGATGTGAATGTCTATCATGAAAATATCTTTCATACTAAGATGATGCTTAAAGAAACGGAATTAGAAAATTACTTATTTGAAAAAGAGAGTAATTTATCAGCCGAACAAAAAGTTGAAATTCAAAAGAAGCTCGAAAGAGAAGTTACTGAAATTTTCTATGGTCATAATTATCGTCGTAAGAAAATTAAAGTGGTTGAATAAACAACTCGCTAGTCAGTAAAAAGCCTGTCAGATTTTTAAAAACTGACAGGCTTTTTTATTGGTTGATGCTAAAACGACTGGCAGTCCTTGCAGGACTGCCAGTCGTATAACTTAATATAATTTGTAAAAATTAAATACTAAATTTTATAGCCAATTACCAACTAAAATAAACGGAGCCCAAAACACAGGTGATTGAAACGCAGGATTATGCAGTAATGATAATTGCGCTTGTTGTAGGGCTTTTACTTTAGTCATTTTGTCTTGGCTGCGGGCTTTATAAAATACTGAAATCATTTGAAAAGAAGCCTCATCACTGACCGCCCACAAGGTTCCTAAAGCACTTCTGACATTGGTTTTAATCGCCACGCCACTCAAACCCATAGGGCTTCTATCATCGCCTTCTGCGGTCTCACAAGCATTGAGTGTTAATAAATCAATGGGTTGTTTTTTAAATTTTTCGACTTTAAACAAAGCCTCCAGCATATTCATATCAATAATATCGTCATAAGCCATGACAAAACTTGAAGCAGCGGTTTTTCCAAAAATACCATGAGAAGCAATATGCACAATGCCATAAGGCTCATCGCTGAGCTGTTGTTTAAAGTGGTCTACGGTGAATTGTTCATTCATTAAAACCGTACTTGGTACTTGCGTACTTAAATTTTTAATTTCTTGGGCAACCGCAGGTAAGCTGAGCTTATCTTTAACTTGTTGTTGAAAATCAGCACTGCGCATTAATTGTTCTAATTCAACACTGCGGACAGTATCGCTAGAGTCTAAAACAGGTTTGTTTTGTCCTTTGATAGCGGCGACTTCTTGCAAAAACACAGGCGGCAAATGTTCAATGACCGAACCGGGTTTGCTCAAACCTGCTAATAATACTTTTAGTTTATGCGACTGCAATGGCTCAGGTTTCATCAAGGTTAAACCGGGTGAACTGGCCAAGGCATAGCGTTCAATTAAATAATGCTCACCATCATAAAGTGCCGCTAAGGGTAATAAACGCAAAGTGCTGTCAGGCACAATCACTAAGGTCTGCACTTGCCGCTGTTTTAACCAAGGCTCTAAGGGTGCGATGAGTTGCCTGTAGAGTTGTTGTCCGAGTTGTTTATTGGTAATGCCATGATGCAGATTTCTAACCATGCTCTGAATAGATTTTTGCAAATCCTTGGCGGTAATCGCCTGAGTATATTGCTGAATTTCATTACCGCTACTGACTAATAATTCCAAACGCTCAGGCAATAAAATGGGATAAATAATCGCGGTATCCGTGGCGATAGTTTCTAATAAGGTATTTTTATCGCTTTGCACCCCACAACGACCGCCCAAAAAGTCTTCTACTTCAGATTGTTTAATTAACTCAACGGTTTCTCTGGCTTTACGCAAGCTTTGGGTTTTTGCCTCACCTTGTTGACCACTGGCTTGTTTGAGCAGTAAATCAGCAAGCCCTAAATAAATCGGTTCTAAAGTGTCACGAAAAGAAGACCTGCCATTATGGTATTCCACAGGAATATCTTGACGAATGGCTTCAACATGTTCAATAGCGCGTTGATAGGCCACTAAGGCTTGTGGGTCTTGATGCTGGGCATGAAGCAATCGCCCTTGTCGCCACTGCAAATCAATCAATAAATCATCGGCTTGGGTGCTTTGCAGCGCGTCAATTGCTTGGCTATTGAGTTGCAAAGCCTCCTCTAAACGGCTCTGTTTTTCATACAAATCCGCCAAACCCGCTAAAGCTTGCGCTAATACTCGGGGTTGTTGCACAGCGTTTTGGCGCACTTGTTCAAAACTACTATAAGCCACCGCCACGCCATCAGCACCTAAGTCACTGGCTTTTAAAGCAATATTGAGCAAATAAGGCAAACGTTCGCTAACGGTTGCCATGTTATTCAATTGTTGCCCAATGGCTTGCAGGGCTGATAATTGTTGATTTTTAGGCAATAAACTGACTTGTTCTAAACGAATCCCTAAAGTCAGTTTGACATCATCGGTGGCTAACGCTAAGGCTTGCGCATACAACTTAGCCGCCTCATCACTTTTAGCGTGTTGGTTCATGCTATCAGCCAACGCCGCTGTCCAATGCGCCTTGTCGCGCTTAGAAGCAAGCGGACTGGCTAAGGCTTTAGTCAACAAACTATCGGCTTGTTCATAGCGGTGCATTCGATAATAAACCAGCCCTAGCATTCCTTGAGCGCGTAATTGTTGCTCAGAATTTTGAGTGCTGTTTTGAACGGTTTGCAATTTATCAACGGCTAAATAATACTGTCCTTGATTTAATAAGTTTTGTGCTTGCTCAATTAAAGTATCGCTTTCATCAGCTAATACTGAGCCAGTGATTAATAATAAACTCATTAATAGCGTTATTACTTTATTTTTTTTAATCATAATAATACCTATTAAATCGCATCGCTAAGTTTTATTTGAAAATGAATACCATCATCTTGAATATCACCCGATTGTTTAGTATTAGGATGTGCTAGCGCGTAACCGTAAAAAACTTCGCTTTGCAAAAAACGATAGTGCCATTGAACGCCAATACCCACTGAATAAATACTGGCTACACTCTCATTATGATTCCACGCCTGACCATAATCAACAAAAGGAATTAACATTACATGCTGTTCAGTATTAGCATTACCGATTAACGGATAATGTAATTCAAAAGAGATATTATAACCTTGGTCACGCACTAAATAATTTTCACGATAACCGCGCACCGTATTAACCCCACCGATTGACAATTGTTCTAAAGGTAATAAAGGTAAATCACTCAATTGCGCATTACCGCGAATAACCGCTTGCGTCCCTGTATTTTCATGAATTAAATACGCATATTGTCCTTGCCCTAACCATGAAAAAAATTCACCGCTAGCATAATGACTATTAGTTTTAGGCGTTGCCCCTAGTGCATTAAGTCCTAAACTAAAAGTAGAACGTAAAGCTATAGCGTGTTTTTGCCACCGCTGAGTATAATCTTGAAAGCCGCGCCATACTGTGGCTTGATTATGATGACTGGCATTATTGCCAATAAAAGAAAAAGGATTATTACCAAAAATATAAGTTTCATTTTCACGCACGGCAAAGCTTGTGCCGATAATGAATTTCTGTTGCAGGGTATTAATTAAAGGCTGGCTAAAACCACCTTCTAGGCTATGAATTTTACTATTGATATTAATCGCTTTAATTGGTGCTTCAATTAATGAAGAATCACCTTCATCAAAATGAAAAAAGGCTTGCGTATCGCTAGATGTTAATGGCACTTTAAAACCACCCGCATAACGATTTGAACCTTCGCTAGTCATAAAAGTAAAATCAATAGTATCGCCAAAACCTGTTAAATTATTAATTGAGGTATTTAAAGCAAAAGCTTCCGCGCCAATAGAGGGGGGGCGATAATTATTAGCCACTAAACTCCAATGATAAGACCTAGCTCTAGTCACTGCCACATCTAAAATACTATGCCCCGCTTCATTAGTCGGTAATATCCGCCCATTCATTTGTTTAATTAAAGGGTCGCTTAATAATTTTTGGAAATTATCTTGCAGTTCATTAATATTGAGTGGCGCGTTTTCATTAGCTAAGAGTCGATTTTTAATATAATTAGCATTTAAACGTTCCAAACCATGTAAATGCAGTTCATCAATTTTACCTTCAACAAAACGTACCGTTAATTCACCGTTTTTAAAACTATTTGCAATAAAAACTGCACCTGAATCAATATAACCTTTATCAGTATAATAATGGGTGAGTTTTTGGCGTAACTCTTCTAATTCTGCAATAGAAACTTCACGCCCTTCATAAGGCGTAATTAAAGGTCTTAATGCTTGCTCAGAAAAAACAGTATTCTCTTTTAAATGAATATGGGCTATAAATACTTTTCTGGCATTTAATAAATTAGGGGTAACAGCACTTTGGGGTAATACTGGCGGTAATATAAAAGTATTATCTTTTTTTTCAGATAAATAATTGGGTAATTGGGGTTGCTGTGCGCTGGGTCGGTCTATAGATTGAGCAAAGACTAAGTGATTATAAGTAGCCGTCGCTAATAAAATACTTAGTGTGACGAGCGCGTTTTTCATGTTAAAACCTGTTGGTTATTTCTAATACTTATATAATAAAACCGTAAAAGTATAACTAATGACTCTTACGGTTTTATTTTAAAAAATAACGTTTGTTGCCAAAAATTAATGACCTGTTTTGGGTGCATTACCATACGAAATTGAACTACCCGATATTTCTGAAGGCGATAAGGCGCGATTCCAAATTCTGACGCTATCAATATCACCTGAAAAATGACCATTAGAATAAGTGCCTTGTAGCTCAGGGTCATCGGCAAAGCAAACAGAACCGTCATCATAAGAACCAATATAGAGGTCTTTATGTGTAAATGATGCGTAGCTTATTGCTAGGTTTTCAGGCGTACCACTGCCAACTTGCACACCATCAACAAATAGGCGTACTGCTTTATTATCATAAGTGCCGACAATATGATGCCAGCCACCATCCCACACGGCACTTGTTACGGGTGATTCGATATAACTTGTGCCATTCCAAATATAAAACGCTAATTCACCGCCGCGTGTGTACAACGCGTAAGCGGCATAAGCGCAACTTAAACCGCTTTTAGCTACGATATATTTTAAGGAATTAACGTCAGAACTATCGATACTACGCACCCATGCTTCTACTGAAACCGCTTTAGGTTCAAAGTTTTTAGCATAAGACACCCGTAAGTAATCATTATCGCCATCAAAATGGAGGGCGGCATTATCAAAATTTCGCGCCATCCACACAGGATCATTATCGTCAACGGCTACTGTAGAACCTAATTGTGCAGGTTTATTATTACCCGACACATCTAGCGTTTTTTGACCTTTACCTTCATCGAGATGCCAATTACCTGTAATAGCAGAATAAGTGCTTGCCGCCATTGCCGCACTACTTCCCGCTATGCAAATAATAGTTACGCATTTTATTAAAAATTTCATTGCTTATCCTCGCATTGGGTTAATACTGATTTACTAACTGAAGTTATGCAGATTATTGAGTGGAGTG
>JBAQSX010000144.1:0-4459 GCA_049296695.1 Methylococcaceae bacterium
GCTTAAGCGGTTTAGTTTATGGCTCAGCTATTGGTGATGAGTTAGGCGGCTGGTTAGTGCGTTTTGTGCATCCTTTATTTGCTTATTTTAAAATAGCCATGTTTTTATTATTAGAAACGTCACTGAGTGTATTATTAATAATAGTGATTTTTTCATTATTTAAAGCCAGAAATCAAATTACCCAACGTAATTCTGATTCTATTAATTAATACCCAATTTGGAGTCCAAAATCATGATTTTGGACTCCAAAAAGTATTACTAGGTTTGAATAACGATGAGACTAAAAACAGCAGAATTGTAGGGGCGAATTACATTCGCCCTTGTGCAACCGCTGGTTCTTTAAGGGCAAATATGATTTGCCCCTACATAAATAAACTCTAGCGCAATTTTAGATAGCAATTAAATGATTTTGAAAAAAATCTGTAATTGTAATTGAAAACACCATCAATAAATTAGTTGTAACCTATTGTATTATAAGCATTCTATCTCAAAATAATATTTTGTTTAGACATAGTTGCACGCTTTTATATCTAAAAAATAGATATTGAAATCTATTAATATCATTTTATTAAATACAAAATTCTCCTTAGAATAGCTTTTAACAAAGCAATGAAAGTCATTGCATTAAATATAAAAAATTAGGAGAGCATCATGCCGTTGCAACAATTAGTCGAACATTTTAACGACCGTTTTGAAAAAGAACATCATCTAACTTTTAAACCTTTTATTTTAGAAGACGGCTTTGTCAGTGGTTTATTTGGTCAAATTCGCGTGGGTAGCACTTTTAAACCTGTGCGTTACGCACTCGACCCTCAACGTATTATGGGGCATAGTTCAAAAATATCAGTTTCTACTCATGATTTTCAACAATTACATACTATTGAAATCGAGAATTTATTAAACGATACTATTAAACAGCCTTCTGATTTTCAATCGATTATTAATTTAGACAGATTGTGCCGCACCGTACACATGATTAATTATTTACCCATTACCCATTTAAGCGGCGCGTTATTTTTAGAAGTTGACCCACGTCATATCTTAAGTGTTAAATTAGATCACGGCGCGTATTTTGAAGAAGTTATTGTCGCTTGCGGCTTGGAAACTAAAAACGTAGTGATTTCAATGACGGTAAATAGTGTTTATGCTCTGCATCATGCACAATTATTAGAAGGCTTAAATAATTATCGGCGGCGCGGTTATCAAATTGCTTTAAATATTGATCATATTTATTCAGCAAAAAGTGTTTTAGATTTAATTACGCAATTAGCCCCTAATTATTTACGCGTCACTGTACCTAATTTTAATGATAGTCCTTTTGATACTGAAAGCAGTTGGTATGATGCTTTAAATAATTTAAAAGTCTTATTAGATAAAGTGGGCGGTAGAACTATCATGCGTCATATTCACAAAAAAGAACAAGCCTTAGTGGCTTTAAATGCCAATTTTGATTTTGTTGAAGGGCATTATTACGATAATTTAGCGACTGATAATTTACGTTGTTTATAGTTTTAAGATGTAAACTCAAACTCTCCACGCGTTATACGCGCTTGCCTACTGCCTAATACCGATACGTCTGCGGGTATTAGGCATTTTTTTGTCTGCTTTGTTTATTGGCTTAATTTAAGTTAGCAAAGCAGATAAACAATATCTCTTAGTGTCTAGTAGGAAAATGCTTTCAATGTTATAGTCATCTTATATAACTTGCTTTCAGCATTACCCATTATGTCTTCGATAACGATTAAGCCACGTCTTGTTTTTTTGACTATTGCTTGCTGTTGTTTTGCAAATTCAAGCCCTGCAAACCCCAAGCTCACCAGCACAACCGACGGTTCAATGGGAGCAAAAGTGACTTTGACGGGCAACTTTGAAGTGCCGCAAAGCTTAGGCAAAACCGTTGGTAATAATTTATTTCATAGTTTTTCAAGCTTTAATATCGAAGCGGATAAAACCGCCACCTTCACAGGCTCTAATAGCCTGCAAAATGTTTTCACCCGTGTCACGGGTAGCGAAGTATCGCAATTTAATGGCACATTAAAATCCAATATTGAACACGCCGATTTTTATTTTATAAATCCCAATGGCGTAATTTTTGGTAGTAATGCCCAAATTAATGTCCCAGCCTCTTTTTATATTAGCACCGCCGAGCAATTACACTTTCACGATGGCGCGGTATTCAATACCAATTTACTTAATCACAGTAGTTTAACGGCGGCAAAACCTGAGGCTTATGGTTTTTTAACTGACCGTAGTAATGAAATTGCTTTTATGGGTAATGGTTCAAACAAACAAGTTGATGATTATTATCAATGGACGGGTACTAATTTACAATTAAATCCCAATAAAACTTTTGAAATAGTAGCGGGCAATATTGATATTAAGAATACCCGCTTAAAAAGTGAATCGGGTAATTTTTATTTAATCGCACAAAACCACGCGGGAATAGTTCCTTTAAATACAGTATCAAATAATGCCACAGGTAATATTGATATAACAGGGAGTTGGTTAGATGCCCGAGGTATTAATGATGATGGTGATGTGCTAGGTGAAGGCGTTGGCTTTTCAGTATTACGCGGCGGTGATATTACCATGACTAATAGTCTTTTATATGAAACTAATGCAAGTGCAACTAACGCAACACCCAATACAGGTATTGATATTATTGCTAATAATTTACAACTCACTAATAGCGAAATTCATACCGAAGCTGAAAAGAATGGTGGTGACACAGGAGAAATTAAAGTCGTTGTTGATAATTTAAAACTTAATAATAGCACTATTGATTCTCTAGCTTATAGTGATGCGGGTAATGCGGGTATGGTAACTATTCAAGTGGCTAAAGATTTAAATATTTTAAACGGTTCTTTTATTGGCTCAGTAACTTGGTCAGAGGGTAGTGCAGGTAATATTGCAGTACAAGCAAATAATATTACAATAGATGGACAAAATAGTGTAGATGAATGGGGCAATCCCAATCTTACAGGTATTAGTTCTAGTGCTTATGAGGACTCTAGTGGTAATGCGGGTGCTATTAGCATTAATATTGCAAATAAAATTAGCTTACGCAATGGCGGTATTATTAGCAGTGATACTAATGGCGCAGGTAATGCAGGTGACATCGGTATTCACGCTAAAAATTTAATAATTAATGGACAAGAAACGATTAGTACAGCGGGTAATTCAGCAGTCAGCACAGGGATTAGTTCTAATACACTAAAAGATGCGACAGGTAATGCAGGTACGGTAAAAATTAATGCAAGCCATGATATTAATATAGATTCTAGTGGTGCTATTCAATCAGTCACTGAAAACGTACAAGGTAAAGCAGGAACTATTGATATTCATGCAGAGCGCGTTGTTTTAGATGGTAAAAACTATGATGGTGTTACAGGTATTACCGTCACTGCTAGAAAAGAGTCTAGTGGCCAAATAGGGAGTATTAATATAGCAGCTGATAAAGGCGTATTTTTAAGTAATGGCGCGAGAATTACCATGCGTAATCGTGCTAATGTTATACAGCCTCAATTAATTGACCTAAAACAAATTACTATTTCAAGTCCTATCCTTAATATAGATTCACAAAGTTATATAACAAGTGAATCTTTTGAAAATATTGCAGCCAGTAATATTTTACTTAATATCAGTCATTGGTTAGCATTACAAAGCGCGGAAATTACGACTTCAGTGCCGCCAATACCTCCCCAAGAAACGCCTTTAGTTACAGATAGACATAATAATGGCGGCGACATTACGATTAATAGCCCTGTTATTTTATTAAATACAGCTACTATTAAAGCCAATACAGTTGCAAATGATGCACGAGGTGGTCAAATTAGCATAAATACTCAAGCTTTAATTCCTAGTGGTAATACATTAAATGCAGACGCATTTGGCTATAATATTATTCAAGCCGACGCGCCACACGGTATTAATGGCATTATTCATATTACTAGCCCACAATTAAATTTAAGCGGTGTATTAGCTAATTTACAACCCGCTAATTTTGAACATCAACAATTA
Organism: Methylococcaceae bacterium; assembly: GCA_049296695.1. Lineage (GTDB taxonomy): Bacteria > Pseudomonadota > Gammaproteobacteria > Methylococcales > Methylomonadaceae > UBA10906. The sequence goes on from JBAQSX010000144.1 coordinate 4,021, forward strand.
ATACCCGATGTCTGTAATACTAAAGCTGAAAACTCATTAACACGAATGGGGCGCGGTGGTTTATTACCTAGCGCGGCAGATATAGTGGGTTTTTAAATAAATGCAATATATAAAAACATCATGTGTGAAGAGGCGTGATGTTAATTCATAGCAATGTTTACATTGCTAACTCTTCATTAGCAGTATTAGGTCATTTTTTATTATTTTAGGAGCAGTTATGAGTATTAAAAAAGTCTGTGAACATAGAGTAAAACCACCACCACCACCAGTACCACCAAAAGATGATTAGTATTTGGTAAAAAGTAAAATAAAACCGTAAGAATAATTAGTTATATTCTTACGGTTTTTATTTTAGTAATTCAAGTTACGCAAAGATTGTTAAATAAGCCTTATCGGGAGTGCAAGCTTTGCTTGCATTGCAAGCAAAGCTTGCACTCCT
>JBAQSX010000145.1:0-17476 GCA_049296695.1 Methylococcaceae bacterium
TCGTGAAACAAGTCAATTGCTCTTGAAGACCTGTTATCAGCTTAGGCTATAACGCAAAAAGGGCAGGTTTAGAACCTGCCCTTCATAAGCTTGTTTATCAAACAGCTAATCGTGCCATCATCATGAAAGCTTTTTCTGTTCCATAATAATTTTTTGCCATTTTTTAGGGGCTAAATCATGAATCGATTCACCTTCTGTATTCACCGCTACCGTGACGGGCATATCTTCCACCACAAATTCGTGAATCGCCTCCATACCTAAATCAGCAAAAGCAATCACTCTCGCTTGGCGTATGGCTTTAGAAACTAAATACGCCGCGCCACCTACCGCCATTAAATATACTGCCTTATGTTTTTTAATGGCCGCTATTGCCTGCTCGCCGCGTTCAGATTTACCAATCATGCCGATTAATCCTGTTTGCGCCAGCATGGTTTCAGTGAATTTATCCATGCGCGTGGCTGTAGTAGGGCCAGCGGGCCCTACCACTTCATCGCGCACCGCATCAACAGGGCCGACGTAATAAATAAATTTATTAGTAAAATCGACAGGTAAGCTTTCACCATTAGCGAGCATATCGCACAGTCGCTTATGTGCCGCGTCACGACCTGTAAGTAATGTGCCGCTCAGCAACAAAGTTTCACCCAATTGCCACTGAGCAATATCGCTAGATGTTAGCGTATCTAAATTAACACGCCGCGCCGCCGCGCCGCTTGCTTGAGCAATCACAGGCCAATCTTCTAAACGCGGCGGCGTAAATTCTGCTACGCCTGAGCCATCTAATTCAAAATGAATATGCCGCGTTGCCGCGCAATTAGGAATAATGGCAATGGGTTTATTGGCCGCATGGGTGGGATAATCTTCAATATGAATATCCAACACCGTGGTTAAACCGCCCAAGCCTTGCGCCCCTATGCCCAACGCGTTGACCTTTTCATAGAGTTCCAAACGTAAAGCCTCTAAGGTATTACTAGAGCCACGTTCAATAAGCTCTTGAATGTTCACAGAACGCATACAAGCATGTTTTGCCATCAGCATGGCTTTTTCTGCCGTGCCGCCTATACCTATGCCCAGAACCCCCGGAGGACACCAGCCCGCACCCATAGTCGGTACAGTTTTTAATACCCAATCGACAATATCATCAGATGGATTGAGCATAGCAAATTTAGTTTTCGCCTCCGAACCGCCACCTTTTGCCGCTAATTCAATACTGACTTTATCGCCTAAAACTAATTCAACATGTACGACTGCGGGGGTATTATCTTGAGTATTTAAACGCTTACCCGCAGAATCGCTCACAATAGAAGCGCGTAATACATTATCGGCTATTTGATTATAAGCTCTACGCACCGCCTCATTGACCATTTCAGTAATACTTAATTGCGCCTCCCATTGCACCGACATACCCACTTTAATAAATGCCACCACAATACCTGTATCTTGACAAATAGGACGATGACCTTCAGCACAAAGCCTCGAATTAATTAAAATTTGCGCCATAGCCTCTTTAGCGGCGGGGCTTTGTTCTTTTTCATAAGCCGTATTTAAGGCTTGAATAAAATCTAAAGGATGATAATAAGAAATATATTGCAAAGCATCGGTGATGCTATTAATAAAATCGTCTTGTTTAATTAAAGTCATAAAGGTATTTACTAATAGAAAAGATTAAAATAAAAGAGTTGTTGTGCGCTATTGATTATTAAGTCGTGGGCGTGCAAACCTAGGTTTGCATTCCATTATTAATCATAAAAATTAAAACTAATCCACCGCGCCACAACAGCGTTTAAATTTCTTGCCACTGCCACAAGGACAAGGCGCATTTTTACCTTCATTAATTTGCCCATCAATTTTACCAATGGATTTAATCGTGCCATCAAAATAAAACCAGCGTCCTTTAAGTTTTATAAAACGACTAATTTCATTCATCACATGATCTTGCCCATGTTGATTATAAAAAGCTTTAAAAGCAACAATCCCTTTAGCGTCATTAATGCCGCCTTTTTTAGTATCAATAATTTCTAAACGTTGCCATTCAATATGCTCTTTGGAAAAATCAATCGCTTTAGGTCTTTTACTCGCTTCCCATGTTGCTAATAAATAATCTGCATCTTGTAAAGTATACGCGCTATAACGTGAACGCATTAATTCTTGGGCAGTAGTGGGTATTTTTTTATCTAAATGAAACGGTTCACAACATTGGCTATAATCAAGACCAGAACAACAAGGACAAGAAGTAATCATACAAAGGTTTCCTTATAAGATAGATGAGTAGTGATTCAATATCACATTTTTATTTAATTAACTGAAGTAATAAGTGGCAATAAAACAAGTATTAAAAAGCAATAGCCAAACCCAATAAACTCGAAAAAGAAGCTGTTCCTATAGTGAGTCCTGTATTAGCATTAGCAAATACCGCTACGCGTGGCGATAATGTCCATTGCAAACCACCGCCTATTACTGTGCTACCAACGCCATTGGCAGTATTACTATAACCATGAATAAATACGGCGACATTATTGATAATATTGCGTTGCACCGCCCACGATAAAGCTAATTTATAGTTATTTTGTTCTACGTTAGTTTGTTGACTAATAAAGCCTATATTGTATTCAATACTAATATCATAAGCTAAAGCGTGATCAAAGTTTAAACTCAGGGCGGGTTGAATACCGCTTTTAAAAGCAGGTGATGCCCATTCCGTTTGCACGGAGGCTTCTATACCTAAAGCGGGTAATAAACTATTGTCAGGCGCGTTCATAATATGCCATTTTATATCAAAAACTTGTGGGCTTATGCCTAATTGTTTCGTTGTACCATCAACCATAGTAAAACCATTACTTTGCAAACGTAATTCCAAGTTATCGGTTAAACCGTAGCGTAATAAATAGCCGACATTATATTGGGTAGAGCTTGCGAGACTTTTATTATTATAAAAAGCCGACATTTCTACATAACTATGATATTGAGGTAAAGTAAAAGCACTATTAGGATAATTGGCTAAATCTGGGCCGGGGGTTTGAATAGAAGCGTCTGAATTAGCATAACTCGGTACACTCAAAATCAGTAATGCCATGCAATTTATTAATACATGATAATGAATAACAGACAGAGGTTTCATTAGAATAATAGATGCCATTAAGTCATTATATTAATAATCGTTTTACTAATGTAAAACACGCTTGTTTTTGGATAAGCAATAACAATATCGTATAGGCGGCATTAATAGTTTTATAAGATATTCCTGCAATTAAATTAAAAAAGCTATTTGAAATTTCTATTTTTTATTATTTTAATTCTGGGTGGTGCTTGAAAAAAAGTAGGCTAGTGAATATCAAGCTATCGGAGTTCAAACCTAGGTTTGAACGCCAACTAAAATGGCGTTTTGTTAAATCCTACTCTTTTGAGGCACTACCTAATTCTGCATATAAATCGCCTTGCAATTAAATATCAGTATTAATTGCTCTTAACAACAACACATACTACTTTAATTTTATTTTTTAAATAGCTCAATAACATAAGAAGAACTCGGATAATTACTATCACCCCAACGCGCATCGGCTTTCCATGCACCGTCTAATTTTTCTTTTTTTCGAGTTTGCACAGTGATATTGGCTTCTTTTTTATGCCACTTTAATAAATTATATTGCCAAGGAATACTGGCTACTTGTTCGCGTGTCGATGCACCAAATGTACCAGCGGCAATAATACGAATATCTCGATTAACATCATAGCCGAATAATTCAGATTTAGCTTCATGAATATGTCCGTGCATACAGATTTTAAAACCATTTGTAGCTAATTGATCTAAAAACTCAGCATTCATTGCTTCTTTACCTGTTACGGGATGATGCCATACTGCAATTTTTAACCAATCTTGATAATCACCTTCTAAAATTTCATTTAATGCTTTTGCTAAAGCAACATTATAAATACTCGAACGTTTTTCATAATAATGATCGATTTCCCAAGCAGAATTTAATGCTAAAAATAATAACTTATTTTCTGGGTCACTATGTAAAATTGCTTGTTCATTACAATTGAGCGGAAAATTTTTATGTGTGATGGGATAATAAAAAGCTTCATTAAAATATTTAAAGCGTTGCTGATAAGCATCTTCTTTACGAATAAGAAAAACATTACCTTCTTGATAATAATTAGCGTCTAATAAACCGTTAGGTTTAGCATGTTTAAATTCATAAGCTTCTTCGCGTGACAGCACATAATTAACATCATGATTACCTGCGCTGATAATTACTTTTTCAGCTTGAATAGCAAATTGTTTCATTAAGCCTTCAACAAAAAAACGGGCGGCTTGATATTCTTCTAAGGTGGCGCGGTTAGCTATATCGCCTGAAATTATTAAATAATCGATTTGTTTAATGTGTAATTCGTTTAATAAATCAGTTTTTAATTGAGTCAGATAAATAATAGCCTCATTTTGGTGACTGAGGTGTATATCGGATAAATGCAATAAATATAATTCTTCAGGGTTATTATTGGTTTTGGGCATAATATTATGTGCAACACTATTAAAAATAGGCGGATCATTTGGTAAACGACTAACATTTTCAGATAATCCCGTTAAAGCAGGTGGTAAAATAGGAAAAAGTAAAGGCAATGGATTTTCTACTAGAGCTTTATTATCATCCCATAAATGTAATAAAAACTGCTCAGTTACTGACATATTGTCTACAGGGGAATCTAAATAATGATTAATTGAATATAAAGCCTGTTGAGAGTTACCCTTGCGTAAATTTATCCATGCTTGTAGCCAATAAAGTCTTTTATTAAATCTGCTTTCTTCCCATTGCAATAAAATCTGTTGCGCTGTTTCAATATTACCCAAACACAATAAGATAAAAACTTCTTGTTCAAGCAGTCGTATTGTTCTTAATGACGTTTGTTGTTGCGCTTGGCGAATCGCAATTAAAGCCTTATCCCAATTATTATCATATTGATAAAGCAAGGCTTGCGTTAAACCTCGTTGCCAAGTAGATAGTGCTTGATTTGAAATAAGCTCTTCTATGGCTAATCTATCTTTTGTTATCAAGATATAATAAATATAAAGATTTATAAGTGCTTCTCGTCCTTTATCAACAGGAATTACAATGATACCTTGCTGTAATAAAGTAATCGCCTCTTTAAGTTGATTATCTTGTACTAATAATTTTGCACACGTTCGATATAAAACGTGAGCATCTTTATCAACAGGAATCACAGCGATACCTTGCTGTAATAAAGTAATCGCTTCTTTAAGTTGATTATCTTGTACTAATAATTCTGCACACGCTTGATATAAATGAACAAGAGCTTTATCAGCAGGAATCACAGCGATACCTTGTTGTAATAAAGTAATCGCTTCTTTAAGTTGATTATCTTGCACTAATAATTCTGCATACGCTTGATATAAATGAACAAGACCCTTATCATCAGGAATCATAGTTATACCTTGTCGTAATAAAGTAATTGCTTCTGTAACGTGATTATATTGTACCAATAGTTCTGCACACGCTTGATATAAAACACGAACATCTTTATTAACAGGAATCACAGCGATACCTTGTCTTAATAAAGCAATCGCTTCTTTAAGTTGATTATCTTGTACTAATAATTTTGCACACGCTTGATATAAAACACGAACATCTTTATCAACAGGAATTACAGCGATACCTTGTCTTAATAAAATAATTGCTTCTTTAAGCTGATTATCTTGTTCTAATAACCCTGCACATGCTTGATATAAAACACCAATATTTTTATAAGCAGGAATTGTAACGATACCTTGCTGTAATAAGATAATCGCTTCTTTAAGTTGATTGTCGCGTACTAATAATCCTGCACAAGTTTTATAAATACGACTATTAGCAGGAATTACCTCGATACTATGCTGTAACAAGGCAATGGCTTCTTTAGGTTTATTATCCTGAGCTAATAATTTTGCACACGCTTGATATAATTTAAACACGCCTTTATTAGCAGGAATGAGAACAATACCTTGTCGTAATAATTCAATAGCTTGAGAAAATTGATTATCATTAATTAGTAACTTGTAATAGACAATATACAAATCAGCCGATTTTTCATCTATAGTAAGGTGCTGAATTGCCTCTTTAGCAGTTTCAATAGCGGCTTTAATACCTTGTACTAACTGCGTTAATGTTATACAAAAAATCCAATCGCTATTACTTGTAACAGTGAGTGCATGACGCGCACGAATTAAAGCCTGTTCAAAATCACCTTGTGCATTCCTCACTTTTAATAAACGCGCTAAATAAAATTCAAGACTTTTTGAATTACCATGCTCTAATAAAGCCGATATTAAAATAATACGTTCATTGAGTTCATAGTCATTACTAGGAATAGGCGCGGTAGCGTTAAAATCAATGCGTAAATATTTTTCAAATAAAATAACCAAAGTTTTTAATTCAGCATATTTTTCAGCATAAACTAAATGGTAACGCGCCTCAACAAAATAACCCGCTAATTTACCAGAATTAACAATCTGTTTAGCTTCAAAATGCCGCGTATAATAAGTGGATGCTAAATCATGGGCGACTTTTAATTCTTTAGGCGTTAGTTTTTTATATTGATGTAATGCGGTTTCTCTTACTAAAGACTGTAACACATAATATTCTTGTTCGCGTTCAATTAAAAAAGCATCCATTAATTCATCACGCAAACGATACATATCGGTTTTATTGGTTGCCGAGTATTCCATTGCTTCCAATTTAAACGCTTTCCGATAAACCGCTAATCGATATAAAAAAGTTAAGGCGGGATTGGAAATTTTATTTAAAATCCGCCCTAAAAAGGCTTTTTCTAATTTGGATAATAATTCAGCTGATACTTTACGGTCTCTTAATTCCCAGCTTTGCGGTTGCAAACCAATTAAGTCATCTAAACTATCGTAACGTAATGCAGAAACTAATACTTTTATGGCGCGTGGATTACCGCCTAACCACGTCACTACATCATAACGGCGTTCGCTTGCAATTTCATGTTGTTGATTATTTTCTAAAAGCAGTTGATTGAGTAATTTTTCGGCATCTTTATGGGGTAAATTGGGTAATGCTTTAATATCAAAATACTCTAACCAGCGTCCTTTTTCTAAACTACGATTAGTGAGTAATAATAAACGTCCTTTAATATGCGTACTATTGGCTAATTGTTGTAAAACATCAGCAAATTCTTTAGCTGGACTATTGTGTTCTTTGCTAAAAGTATTTTGGAATTCATCAATAATTAATAACAAAGGATATTTAAAAAGCACCCGTTTAAAGGCTATGATTAAGTCTGTGCCTTCATCAATTGCCTCTGCCATGTCGTGAATATCTTGAATATCTAATTCAGTTGCTATATCTAACAGCAAATCACTAATAATATTGGTGCTTTCTTCAGGTACACTGACCAATATTTGGATGAGTTTTTTATCAGATTTAAGCTGTTCAATTAGGTTGCGTGAAATAGTAGTTTTTCCCGAACCTGAAAAACCTTCTATACAACAAATAGGAGAACCCTTTTTTAGCCATTCGTTTTTTAACCAAGTTAATAAGTCTTGATGTTTTTTTCCAATTAATACAGTCATTTTTTATTATTAGAGAAAGGGCTTAAGGTATTTTTGGGGATATTAAAGTTATTACTTTTAAGTATTTTCAATTTCAGCTAAAAATTGAATCACCCAAATTTCAACGCGAGGCAAACAACGCTCTAAAGCGGCTTGTTTTTTAGGAATAGCAAAATAATCGGGTTCATGTAAATACGGATTGCTAATACTACCCACATCAATAGCATCATGGCTTAAATCCACAATACGGCCACCAATTAAATTATATTGATGCTGATAATGTCCGCAAATAGTGCCACCAAACACTTGATTCATAAATAAACTGCCGTATTTACATGAACCCGATAAATCGACAGGTATTAATGCGTGACGTTCACTGGCAAGCTCACACCAGCGGGCAAAGAAAAATACTTTAGCTTGAGCAAAGCGTTGATAAGAATAGGCAAGTTGTGCTTCACGCGGTGCAGTCCAGTCAGTCATTTAAGTACGTCTCAACTCGTTTAATGCCGATAATAAGGCATCAATATGTGCGGTTTCATGACATGCCGACAAAGTCACGCGCAATCGCGCACTGCCTTGAGGTACGGTGGGTGGGCGAATGGCACTGACTAAAAAGCCTTTATCTAACAAGGCATTACTTAAAGCCATTGCCTCCGCGCTACTGCCAATCATCATCGGTTGAATCGCTGAATGTGACGGCATGAGCATTAAACCACATTGTTTCGCGCCTTGACGAAAATGATTGATTAAATGCTTTAATTTATCTCTGCGCCAGTTTTCAGTTTGCACCAGTTTTAAACTCGCCCGTGTTGCCGCCGCAATCGCAGGTGGCAGGGCGGTGGTATAAATATAAGTGCGGGCTTTTTGAATTAAGGTTTCAATTAAACTTTCTGAACCTGAAATAAACGCGCCAAATGTACCAAAGGCTTTGCCTAATGTTCCCATTAATATAGGGACATCATTTTGCGTTAATGAATACTGTTCTAATAAACCGCCGCCTGTTTTTCCTAAAACGCCTAAACCGTGAGCATCATCAATCATTAACCACGCGTTTTGTTGTTTAGCTAAAGTCGATAATGCTATTAATGGCGCAACATCACCATCCATACTAAAAACGCCATCGCTGACAATTAATTTATTATTAGTCGATTTAATTAATAAATTTTCTAAATGATTAATATCAGCATGAGTATAACGTTTAAATTGAGCATTGGATAATAAACCGCCGTCTAATAATGAGGCGTGATTTAATCTATCTTCAAAAACCGTATCGCCTCTGCCTATTAACGCGCAAATAACCCCCATATTTGCCATATAACCTGTAGAAAATAATAATGCCCGTTCACGTCCTGTAAACTCGGCTAATTCTTCTTCTAAAGCGTGATGCTCAGTATTATGACCACAAATTAAATGCGCTGAACCACTACCCACACCATAAGTATCAACAGCAGTTTTAAATGCCTTAATCACTTGGGGATGATTAGCCAAACCTAAATAATCATTACTGCAAAAATTAATGACGGCTTTGTTATTAATTTTTAATTCAATACCTTGGGGGGAATCGATTACTCGTCTACTACGATATAAATCTCGTGCTTTAATATCAGCTAACTGCTGGTCTAATTGATTGAAGGGGATGGTCATAATTATTTTATTGTCTGAATCAGGATTTACAAGATTATAGGACTACAGGATACATCCTGTTAATCTTATAATCCTGTTAATTCTGATTATAGTTGATTAACTAAATCTAAAGCTTGCACAATAGTCGATACGGCGTGAATTTCTAAGCCTTTAATAATAGTTTTAGGTAGATTACCTTTAGGAATAATGGCTTTTTTAAAACCGTGTTTTGCCGCATCACTTAATCGCGCATGTCCATTTGCTACTGGTCTTATTTCACCACTTAAACCAATCTCACCAAAAAAGAAACTGTCTTGCGGAATAATTTTATTGCGCAAACTGGACACAATACTAATTAAAATCGCTAAATCGGAACTGGTTTCAGTAATTTTAATGCCGCCGACTACATTGGCATAAATCTCATCTTGCGCGGTAAAAATGCCGCCATGCCGCGCCAGTACCGCTAATAACATCGCTAAACGATTTTGGTCAAAACCCACTGCTAAACGCCGTGGGTTGCCGTATTGGCAATCAATCACAAGGGCTTGAATTTCAACAAGTAATGGACGCGTACCTTCCCATAACACCGTGACTACACTGCCAGACGCGGGGGTATCGGCGCGGTTTAAAAACATGGCGGAGGGGTTTTTGACTTCTTTTAATCCTGCGCTATCCATTGCAAAAAAGCCTAATTCACCAACGCTACCAAAGCGATTTTTATCAGCGCGTAACACCCGAAAACGCGCATCATCGGTGCTATTGAGCATCACTTGGGTGTCAACAATATGACTCAGCGTCATAGGGCCTGCTAAAGATTGGTCTTTGGTGACGTGTCCAACCATAAAAATAGATAAGTGATGACGCTTGGCATATTGGGTTAAATAACTAGCACATTCACGCACTTGCGCCACGCCACCCGGAGCGGATTCGACTTCGTGAGAGTGCATCACTTGAATGGAGTCAATCACCAAAATTTGTGGTTTGAGTTCATCTAATACTTGGGTGATTTGTTGCACGGAGGTTTCGGCAAGCATCAAGATTTTATCAGCGGAGAGTTTTAAACGATGAGCGCGTTCGGCGATTTGTTGCAAAGATTCTTCGCCCGAAACGTATAACACTTTGATGCCATTATCGGCAATGGCGGCAATGGCTTGCAGTAATAAGGTACTTTTCCCAGCTCCCGGTGCGCCGCCTATGAGTACCACGCTACCGCGCACAATGCCGCCGCCCAAAACCCTGTCAAATTCAGAAATGCCCGTGACTACGCGCTCGGCTTGGGTGAGATTGACCTCAGAAAGTAGTTTCACTTCTGAGCGACTGCCAGCATAACCACTACTTTGACTGCGTGGACTTGAGCCTAAGCGCACTTCTTTTATGGTATTCCACTCACCGCAACTGGTGCATTGTCCTGTCCAGCGAGGATAATCCGCGCCACAATCACTGCACACAAAAGCGGTTTTTTCTTTTTTACTCATGATGAATAGGGGTTTTTGATAAAATGGTTTGGCAGTGTATCAAAGAAGGGTGATTGCCAATCATATCTTGTTATTAGTTACTATGAAACGACTGTACAAAATGAATAAAATAGTTGTAGCGGCAATATTTTTAGTAACTTAAGCGTTATGAAAGCGGTGTGCATTAACTATTCATCATCATTTTAAATAATACCTTTGTTGGGTAGTGCTTCAAAAGAGTAGCTTTTAATAAAACGCCATTTTAGCTGGAGTTCAAACCTAGGTTTGAACTCCGAAAGTTTTAATATTAACTAGCCTACTTTTTTGATGCACTACCCAAAAAAGAATGTTAGTTGCTAATTAAAACTAGCCGATTCAAACAATCATTGCTTTTTTTCGTGACTTTCGTGCTTTTTGTGGACAATAAAAGTGGTTTGCTTAAGCTTCAGTTATTAATTCAAATTACACAAAAATAATACTATGAGTATCAGACCAGCCAATACTAACGATATACCCGCATTACTCGATTTAATCGAATTTTATTTTCATCGCAAATCGTCTTGGTAGACGGTTTCTTTTTTGTAGAAAAAGCACTGAGCAAACCTTTAATCATTTTATTGGCAATAATAATGCTGTATTACTAGTTGCCCAAGAAGATGACTTAATTGTTGGCTTTGCGATTTGTTTTATTAACAGATAGTGGTTTTCAAATGAAAACTACGCGTCTGATTTAAGTTTTTATGTCAGAAGTGATTATCGAAAAGGTTATATAGGCGTGAGCTTAATTGCGCTATGAAAAAATTTGCATTATCAAAGGAGGTTAAAGAATTATTGATTACCGTGAATAGCAGTATTCATGTTGAACGAACTGAAAAACTAATTAAATGCCTAGGCGATAAGCGTTTAGGCTTTTCCATATCGATTAATTTATTAAAATAGGAATTGTATTTATGACACCCACTTCAATAGACCTGTCAACTAGCAGTGATACAGGTTCAAGTAATACCGATAAAATAACCAAGTTGCAAACAGGTTTAACCTTTAATATCAGTACTGATTCAATTACAAGTGTTTTTCTTGACGATGTTCAATTTGCAAACTATCAATTCACGTCGACTGTTGTTTACAGTGGCTCGAATTTAAGCGATGGTGTTCATGTTTTTAAAGTATTAAATTACATGGGTACTGCGGCTACTGTAAACGTAACCATTGATACTACCGCGCCTGTGGTGACAGCGGCGGGGGTTTCATCAACGACTAGTGATGGTAGTTATGGCGCGGGGTCTACTATTAAAATTACTGTACCTTTTAGTGAAGAGGTTTATTTTGTTTCGCCTAAAGACTTACTATTAACTTTAGAAACAGGTACAACCGATAGAATTGCCACTTGTGTCGGTGGTAGTGGTACTAACACGCTAACCTTTGAGTATATTGTCCAAGCAGGTGATAGCAGTGCGGATTTAGATTATTTATCCACTAGCGCGTTGTCTTTAAACGGCGGTACTATTCAAGACCTTGCGGGTAATGATGCCATCCTTACCTTAGCCGCTCCTGCGGCGGCGGGTTCTTTGGCGGCAAATAAAGATTTGGTTGTAGGTGTGCAGAACGCCGCGCCTGTGGTCACAATCGCTACCGCTGCAAGCACTTTTGCTGAACTCAAAGACGCGCCTTCAGTTCCTATCACCATTGATAACGCGATTACTGTCAGCGATGCCGACAATACCACTTTAGCCTCAGCGACGATTAGTATTACAGCTAATTATCATAGCGACCAAGATGTCTTGGTATTTAATAATTACTACCTTAATAACAACTCAGGCAATATTACGGGTAATTTTGATAGTACCACGGGGGTGTTGACCTTAACCTCAAACGGTGCGACTGCAACGGTGGCGCAATGGCAAGATGCTTTGCAATCCGTGTATTACACGAATACCTCAGGCTATCCTAATACCGCTGACCGCACTATTAGTTTTACTGTCAACGACGGCACTTCCGATAGCACCGCTGTTACTAGCATTATTCATGTGACTGAGCAAAATGATACCCCCTTATTTTTCTTAGGTGGCATTGCAATAACCAAGCTTGACAGTTCGCTTTATGCTCTGATGGCAGGGATTGGCGGCAATATTGTCGATGAATCCATCCAAAGCGATGGCAAAATTTTAGTGACTGCTAGTAATTTTAATTTTCTCATTGGTGGCAATTCTGCTTTTATCACCAGCCGTTATAACACTGATGGTTCGTTAGACACCAGCTTTGGTACAGATGGGGTGGTCAGCACCTCTGTTAATTCTAATGTAAGTCTTAGTTCGAGTATCACCAGCCAAACCGATGGCAAAATTCTTGTGGCCGGGATTGGTGCGAGTTCCAGTAACACTTCTGCTGATTTCGCGCTCGTGCGTTATAACAGCGATGGCTCTTTAGATACCAGCTTTGGTACAAAAGGTATCGTCACCAGCGATTTGGGCAGTAATACCAATGATTGGAGCAATGACCTCGCGTTGCAATCTGACCATAAAATTTTGGTAGCAGGTTCAACTCAGCTACCCCCCACTACTGATACTAGCACTACCCCTAACACAACTATTAATCACGATACTGATTTTGCCTTAGCACGTTATAACGCTGACGGCAGTTTAGATACCAGCTTTGGTACAGGCGGCATTGTCACCACTGATTTGGGTATGCAAACCGATGATAGCATTAGTCATATTGCTGTTCAAAGCGATGACAAAATTCTCGCAGTAGGTACTCATCTGGTTACTGAAGGCTCAAACACTTATTCAGAACCTGCCTTAGTGCGTTATAACGCCGATGGCAGTTTAGATACAGGCTTTGGCACAGGCGGCATTGTCATCACCAATTTGAATGCAAACATAGATGTTTTCAATGGTAACGACCTTGTTATTCAAAGTGATAGTAAAATTTTAGTCTCAAGCGTTGTGGACAATGCCAATGGTGACTCAGATTTTGCTTTACTTCGTTATAACAGCGATGGTTCTTTAGATACAAGCTTTGGCACAAATGGTATTGTTGCCACTGATTTCAAAATCAGTAATGATGCTAGCGAAAGCATAGCCTTGCAAACCGATGGTAAAGTGGTCGTAGCGGGCTTTAGCTTTGGTTTTGACGCGACTCTAGTCGCTGTTAGTTTAGTGCGTTATAACGCCGACGGTAGTTTAGACACTAGCTTTGGTGACAATGGCAAAGTGGTTAACCACATCAGTGGCGCAGATTTTGGCACAAAAGTCAGCATTCAAAGCGATGGCAAAATCGTACTCGCAGGTTATAGTGGCGATCCTACTTACGGATATATACTTGGTAAAGCTGTATTAGCGCGTTATAACACCGATGGTTCACCCGATAAGTCTTTTGGTGCAAGCGATTATAGCAATCTCAATTATCAAAGCACGCTCAGCACCATTGCAAATTTTACCGAAGACAGTTCGGCGGTGGTATTAAGTAAGAGCATCATGATTTTTGATGTTGAACTCAATGCTATCGGTAATTATGACGGCACGACCTTAACTTTAGCGCGTACCAGTGCGGCAAATGCTGAGGATGTATTTGCTAACACAGGTACGTTAGATGCTTTAACCGAAGGCAGTAATTTAATGGTTGATAGTACAAAGATTGGTACTGTGACCACTAATTCAGCGGGAACGTTAACCTTAAGCTTTAATGCCAGTGCTACGCAAGACTTAATCAACAGCGCGTTACAACAAATTACTTATAGTAATCCTTCTCAAAACCCACCCGCGTCAGTGCAAATTGATTGGATATTTAATGACGGCAATACCAGCGGCATTCAAGGACCGGGCGGCGTGTTACAAGGTACGGCCAGCACCACGGTCAATATCACCCCCGTTAATGACGCACCTGTGGCAACGCTGTCAATTGGTACGACAAGTTTTAATGAAGCCAAAGACGCGCCTTCCTCAGCGGTCACTATTGACAGTGGTATTGCCTTAAGTGATTTGGATAACACCACTTTAGCCGCCGCTACGGTGAGCATCACCGCTAATTATCAAAGCGGCGCAGACGTATTGTTATTTAAAAAAGATACGGCTCAGATGGGCAATATTGTCGGCAATTTTGACAGCACCACAGGCGTGTTATCGTTGCAATCAGCTGGCAATACCGCCACTTTAACGCAATGGGAAAATGCTTTAAAAGCCGTGCAGTACATCAACACTTCAGACGCGCCTATTACCTCAGACCGTACTATTAGTTTTGTGGTCAATGATGGTGTTGCCGATTCTACTGCGGTTACTAAAACTGTTAGCGTCACCGCCATAAACGACACGCCTAGTTTCCAATTAGGCAATGGCAAAGTGTTTACTAATATTGCAAATAATGAAGGTATTTATGCCTCTGCTATTCAAAGCGATGGCAAAATCGTTGCCGCAGGTTATAGCTATGGTGATGTCTCTCAATTTGCTGTAGCACGTTATAACGCCGATGGTGTTTTAGATACCAGTTTTGGTACAAACGGCATAGTGACAACCGCTGTCGGCACACAAGATGACTTGATTAACGATAGTCTGATACAGCCAGACGGCAAAATAGTCGCTGTCGGTTACAGCTTTGACGATACTTATACTTACTCTGATACCGCCTTAGTGCGTTATAACAGTGATGGCAGTTTAGATACGAGCTTTGGTACAGGTGGCATTGTCACCACTGCGGTCAGTCCAAGTAACGATATGGGCTACAGTGTCGCTTTACAAACAGACGGCAAATTGGTGGTAGTCGGTTTCAGCAAAATAGATAACAACCATTATTATGAAGACCTTACGGTGACGCGTTATAACACCGATGGTTCTTTAGATACCAGTTTTGGCACAGGTGGCAGTGTTATTACCGATTTTAATACCGCCTCTAATTATGCTGAAAGCGTGGTGATGCAAGCCGATGGCAAAATAGTGGTGTCGGGTGAAACGTGGAATGGTAATGATTGGGATATTTTACTAGCGCGTTACAACAGCAATGGCACATTAGATAGTAGTTTTGGTACAGCTGGTATAGTGGCAACTGATATTGGCTCTAAAGATAACTCAGGCTATAACGTTATTCTACAAGCTGATAATAAAATTGTGGTAACGGGTGATAGCAATACAGATAGTTCTAACGATTTTGTTGTCGCTCGTTATAACAGTAATGGCAGTTTAGACAATAGCTTTGGTATTAACGGCATAGTTACTACTGATTTTAGTGCAGCTAATGATCGTGGTGAAAGCGTTATTCAGCAAACCAACGGCAAACTAGTTGTTGCAGGTCTGAGTTGGAATGGTAATGATTATGACTTTGCTATAGCACGTTACAATATTGACGGCAGTTTAGATACTGGCTTTGGTATAGGTGGCAAAGTCACTACTGATTTTAATGCTCAAAATGACAGTGCCTATAGTGTGCTTCAACAAGCTGACGGTAAGTTAGTGGCATCGGGTAGACAACACGCAGATGGTAGCAACAATGATTTTGCCCTTGCGCGTTATAACGTAGATGGCAGTTTAGACACGACTTTCAATCCTCATGATACTTTAGGTAATACTATCAGTTATACCGAACGGGCGGCGGCGGTGGTGTTAGATGCCAGTGTTGCCATTTCGGATGTTGAATTAAATGCTTCAGGTAATTATGACGGTGCAACTTTAACCTTAGCGCGTGACGGTGGCGCAAATACTGATGATGCGTTCGCTAATACGGGTACATTAGATGACATAACTGAGGGCAGTGATTTAATTGTTAATGGTACAGGCATTGGCACTGTCACTACCAATTCAGCAGGAAGTTTAGTTTTAACCTTTAATAGCGGTGCAACCCCAGCCTTAGTGAACAGTGCCTTAGAAAAAATCGCTTATAGCAATACCTCTCACAGTCCCGACGCTTCAGTACAAATCGACTGGACATTTAGTGACGGTAATGTCAAAGCGCAAGGCACAGGCGGGGCATTAACGACGACAGGTAGCACCACGATTAATATCGCCTCAGTCAATGACGCGCCTACCGCCACTGATAAAACCGTTACTACTTTAGAAGATACTGCCTATAGCTTGACCACTGCTGATTTTGGTTTTGCTGATACTTTAGATAGTCCTGCTAATAACTTGGCAAACGTTATTATCACCAGCTTGCCAAGTGCGGGTAGTTTATTGTTAAACAATGTGGCTATTAGCACGACAAACACCGCTATTGATGTAGCCGATATTACTAATGGCTTATTAACGTTCAGTCCTGCGGCAAATGCTAATGGTAAGGACTACTCTAGTTTTGATTTTAAAGTTCAAGATGATGGTGGCACAAACAATAATGGTGTTGATACTAGCGTTACTGCCAATACCTTTACAGTTAATGTCACCGCCGTTAATGACACGCCTACAGGTAGCGTGATTATTAGCGATAGCCAGCCCTATCAAGGTGAAAATCTAACGGTAAGCAATACTATTGTCGATGCAGATGGTTTGACGGGTGCGGTTACTTATACATGGTATGTCAGCGGCTCAGGTTCTAGCGTTGCCACAGGTACAAGTTACAGCCCTACTGCATCTGATATTGGCAAAACCATTAGCGTCACCGCAAGCTATACCGATGATGCAGGTACTGCTGAAACTGTGAACAGTGCGCCTACCGCTACTGTTTCGCTACCTAATTTAAACCTAGGTGGTGATACCAATTCTCATAATGTACCGCGCTATGACACCTTGACAGGATTTAATGGCGATGACACGCTCAATGGCTATATGCTAGGCGATAGCTTGTCAGGGATGGGGGGTGACGACAAACTCTATGGTGGTTATGGTAATGACACCTTAAACGGCGGTGATGGTAATGA
>JBAQSX010000146.1:0-3384 GCA_049296695.1 Methylococcaceae bacterium
CGGCATGGATGCCGAAATCCAGAAACCATGGATGGTAATGGTTATAAATACATCCCTGTAACTGGATTCCAGCATCCCTGCTGGAATGACAGCATAGTATTAATCCTACTCTTTTGAACCACTACCAGTTAGTTGAGCAAAGAAAAATAGAAAAACAACACTTAGAAGCAGCAATAAATAAAAGAGTTATTACATCAATTGAAAAAACCCTCGAATATTTAGATAGCGAAATAGACGAGATTGAAAAATAATTAAAAAAAACGACTGATGACGATGATGTTTTAAAAAAAAGTAAAGCGTGTTTAATTGCTGTTAAAGGTATTGGCGATATAACTGCATTAACTCTTTTATCACACACCCTGAATTGGGAAAGTTATCTGAAAGAAATAAGCGCGTTAGTAGGATTGGCTCCTTATTGTAGCTATTACCGCTTGCATGAGAAAGTTATTGGTTATTTTAAACTCCATTACTAAAAAAGAGTGTGAATGGGATATAAACTACACCAAATAACTTTGATTTTTAACACAGTTGCTGGCAATCGTTTTAGCACAAATCACTTGTAGAGACGTTGCACTGCAACGTCTTAATTAACAACTGGTAATACTAATAATTTGCGCCCCCGCTTTGGGCGTAACAAACAACAAACTATTATCAGCATCTTTAACTGTCTGCCCCGTCGTAATCGCGCCACTGAGCGAACTGTTCACGCTATAACACGTTCCCGCGCTTAAATCGGCAACTAAATGACGTGTATTGGCTGGCAGAGTGGCAGACGTGCTGTAGCTAACGGTGTTACGCAGAGCAGAGTTACTGTTAGCCGCCACAAAACAAAATGACATGGCGCAACCCCCAACAGAATTAGGCGATGCTGTGATTGCACTAGCATTATTTAAAGCCGTATTACCTGTGCTGGTCTTGCCCATTTGTAATACTGTGACAATACGATGTTGCAAGGCAGTGGCAAAGTTTTTATGAACTTGCGAGCCAATCATGCTGTTATCAATTTGCCAAGCAGGCGGATTCCAAGGTTCTTTGGCAATTTGCCATGCGTCTGAACTGCTGGGTTTTAATACTTTAATTAAGCTTCGATAATTGCCCTTGTCGCTGGGCAGACTGACCGTATTGCTATCAATTGCAGTCGCTAAAGTTGTCGGATTTTGAGTACGAAAGCGCAAACCTGTAGGTCGCGTCCGTACTAAATCGACTCTATCAACTAAAAACACTACGTTAGACACTTCATCATACACAAAACTGCGGGTGTATTTGCTCACGGGTTGACGGCACGGGCCAGTGCAGCTTGCCCAAATATTATCGGGTACGTTATAGCTACCATCGGCATTTAACAGCGCGTAAAACACTTTGTTTTTTTGGTCAGCTCTGCCGCGTTTTAAATACGCTGAAGTTTGATTCCAATAAACAATAGGGCCGCCGTTATCAGAGGATTCATTGCTATTCGGTACAGCTTCGTTGGGAATGACTAACGAATTCCATAAAGTGAACGGATACAACGCGGCAACATTACCGCCATAATTCACAGGTTCGGTTACTAAATATTCACCATTGCGCCACAACCAAAATGACCCCGCGCTATTGTGTTGATGGTCGGCAATATAAGAACCTATGCCATAAAACCCGCCCCAAGTGACTTGTTTGGCATCTAAAAACGACGCGCCCGAAGTCCAATCTGAGCGAAACACCCCCAGCCCCATGTGTTCTTTAGAACCGATACCGCCCAATACATAGCGATTCGCGTTAGTTTTAAAATCAGTGCGTTTCGCGGCACTGTTCCACGCGGTCATAAACCAGAGCATAGTGTCACCGTCACCGATGCCATAAGAGGGATGGTTTAAATAATCAAGAAAGGCGCGACCCATTGCCGCCTCAGTTTTAAAGCTGTAGCGTTGCGCTAAAAACACGCAATTGGATAAATAACTGCGAATATAACCGCTGGCTTGGTCGAGTTGCACCGTGCTTTGTTGGTCGCCAATCCAGCGATAATGCGTGTTAGCAGGGTCAACCGAGTGCATAAAGTACGTTAAAGAATGAACCCACCACGGTTTTAAATCAGCAAATTCAGCGTTAGTAATGCCTAACTCATCCAACACATAAAATAAGTTTTGCGCGATATGAACATCACTCATCATGCCGTAATCCCAACTGGGCAAAGGAATTCCTGTGCCTAAACTGGCGCGAAAAAATTGGCTGACAGGAAAATCAGGTAAGGTGGCATTGGCATTTAATCCATATTTCCAACCCGTCCAACCGCGTTTGAGTAGTTTTAAACCGTTAGTTTTGTCTTCACCGACAATGGCAAGTCCTGCAAGAAAATGTCCTGCGGTGGTGGCAATATTGCTATCGGTGTCATGTGCAAGCCACGTTCCCGCCTCATCTGTTTTAGCGGTACTGTCAGAATAAGCAATTAATTTAGCGCGTAAATCGGCTTTTTTAGCCGCCGTAAAACACCGATGATGATAAAGCCAGTCGTAGGTGAGCGAATAATACAAATTAGTTTCTTGGGTATGCGAGGCAATGCCGTCAAAATGCGGCAAAAACACATCACAGGCTTTTTGACCAGACGCGGCATTACCTGTAATCAGCCAATGCAAAGCCAAAGCCGCCGCGGGCCAACCGTTAGCACATCGCCAATCTTGGCAAGCTGAGCTATAAGTTAATAATTTGTCGATGTCGTGTTGAAAAGCGTGAACCGCGTCTAATTGCGGGGTGGTGTGATAAAGCGTTTTTAATTGATTCAGGCGATTTTTAATATAAATGCGCGGGTGTTGCGTGGGCGTAGTGGGTAAGTATTTGGCGGGAAAATCGTAATAAACTTGAGTTTTAGCTTGGGTTGCATTAGAGAAAAGCAAAGCGAAACTACTAACACAGAAGATAGCGCAATAATGTTTAACAGTAAGCATAACTATTCCTCATTCAAGATGTACAAAATATATTTTATGCACCTTTATTGTAGAAAAATAAATTATTGGTAATGCTGTACTGGGAAAATACATAATTAATGTGGTTCAGAGTGCAAGTTTTAATTGCTAGTAATTAGCAAGTAAAATCTGCACTCCCGCTATTTTTTTAAAGATATTTCTTGCAGAATTACCAAATTTTCTTAAAACTTAAGCTTCAAGGTCACTCATCAAAATACTGTTGTTCGCAAACCTCAGTGTTTGGTGAATAGGATAAATCTAATTGTTTAACGGCTTCAAAGTTTGAGAACACATGAGTCTCTACTTGACTCAACAACGACTCCAAATCAGTTTTATTGGCTAATTGATGAATAACTTCATGACCTAAAAGCTTCATAACCTTGATAGTCACAGGTAATACATGGTCTTTACTGTTTTTAATACCTGTCATTAATTCCTGACCAAATACAGC
>JBAQSX010000147.1:0-17276 GCA_049296695.1 Methylococcaceae bacterium
GGCTTTGCCTGAACCTGTCAGGCAAAGCCTGACCTCCGTGCTAATTAATAGGGCTATAATTTTTTAAAATTTCTTCATGAAAACTTAGCGGTAATCTTGCCCAATCTCGCGCTTCTATTAATATAGGGATATTTGAATCATTTAAAGCTTGTAAAAAATCTTCTAATTGTAGAATTGGAATGGGCGATAAATCCACTGAACGCAACACAATATCTAAATCACTAGTATCATGACAATCACCATTAACGCGTGAACCATAAGCCCACGCCGTCACATTAGGTAAATACTGGGCTAATAGTTTTAATAATTGTTGTTTATCTTTGTCGCGTAAATAAAGTTTATTCATGGCTGATTTTTAATGACTTCATTTAAGCGGGTAGCATCAATAATAAACTGTGGTAATAATAGCAAAGTATCATCGGCAAAACCCGCGCCATAATCGTGAGCGGTATCATTGCGATTATCACGATAATCAAGCCAACGCTCGGCTTCTTCTAAGCTGATTAAATCGTGTTTTGCACAATAGCGAAAAATATCTTTAAAACTTAATTTATCAACTTGTTTAGGGCTGGCAAAATAAGGTTTTAAACACTTCTTTAATAATTTACCCGACTGTTCTAATATAATTTCAAATTCTTTTACGCAAGCGGCTCTATAAATATCATATAAATCGCTGTCATTATTTTGCGTATTTAATAAATTAAAGGCGCGTTCTAAAGTGCCAATACAACGCGAAAAATAATCGGTATTTAATTTTCCCATTATTAACCCTCAGTCGTCACTCTTAATACTTCATCTAAAGTAG
The DNA here is from genome assembly GCA_049296695.1 of Methylococcaceae bacterium. GTDB lineage: Bacteria > Pseudomonadota > Gammaproteobacteria > Methylococcales > Methylomonadaceae > UBA10906. Next base: position 806 of record JBAQSX010000147.1, read on the forward strand.
TAATCCCTTTTATTACCTTAGTTAAACCATTTTCATATAAAGTCTGCATGCCTTCTTTAATGGCTAAACGTTGAATTGCCCCCGCCTCTTCATGTGACATAATTAATTTACGCACAGGGTCGGTCATCGGTAAAAATTCAATAATCGCAAGTCGTCCTTTATAACCGACATTATTACAAGCAGGGCAACCCACAGGTTTATAAAAAATAATATCGCCATTAGGCACAAAACGGCGCAAACGTAATTCCGTAATTAATTCATCAGAAGGGCTATAAGGCTGTTTGCAATGCTTACATAATTGTCTGACTAATCGCTGTGCTAATATGCCATTTACCGTTGAAGTTAATAAATATTCTTCTAAACCCATATCCAATAATCGAGTCACACCACCCGCCGCGTCATTAGTATGCAGAGTCGATAATACTAAATGCCCTGTTAATGCCGATTGCACCGCAATTCGCGCTGTTTCTAAATCGCGCATTTCACCAATCATAATCACATCAGGGTCTTGACGCACAATTGAACGTAAAGCCGCCGCAAAAGTTAATCCTATTTGTGGTTTGGCTTGTATTTGATTAATGCCTTCCATTTGATATTCAACAGGGTCTTCTACTGTTATTATTTTTCGCGCGGTGGTATTTAATTGTTTTAATGCCGCATACATGGTGGTTGATTTACCACTACCCGTGGGGCCTGTAATTAAAATAATACCGTGCGGCTGGGCTAATACTTCTAAAAATAATTCTAAATGCCGCCCTTCAAATCCTAAGGCAACAAAATCTAATACCGTATTTTCTTTATCCAATAAACGAATTACTACGCTTTCACCATACATAGTGGGAATGGTGGAAACCCGCAAATCTAATTCTTTGCCGAGCATTTGCACTTTAATACGACCATCTTGCGGTAATCGCCTTTCGGCAATATTGAGTTTTGCCATGATTTTAATTCTTGAAATAACCGCCGCTGTGGATTTAACGGGTGGCGCGTCGATTTCTTGTAATACCCCATCGATGCGTAATCTGACTTTTAAACTTTGTTCAAAGGGTTCAATATGAATATCGGAGGCTTTAGTTTCAATAGCGCGTTGCATAATTAAATTCACCATTTTAATCACGGGTGCTTCACTGGCTAAATCTTTTAAATGTTCTAAATCTTCTTCGCCTAAATCATCACCGCCTAAATCATCAAGTAATTTATCGCTTTTGGTTAATCCTTGTTCATATTGCACCGTTAAAGCGGCATCAATTTCAGATTGTAGACCTAATTTAATAATAATATTTTTATGGGTGGCAAGCCGCAAAGTATCAATCACAAACACGTCTTCGGGGTCAGATAATGCTACGGTAATGGTTTCTTCGTCTTGCGCTAAACCAATTAAATGATAATTTTTTAAAAAGCGTAGTGAAATACTATCGGGTAATACTTTTTCTAGTGGGTATTGCTCGCTAGTGACTTTTTCAAAATCGCTATAATTTAAAAAGCCATTAATAATATCCGCCTCAGAACACAAGCCTAGTTTGATTAATAAATGCGGCAAACTTTCAGCAATCGCAGTTTTTTGGACGCGCTCGGCTTTTTTTAATTCGGAAGGCGATAATTTGCCATTACTTTGCAAAGTTTTTAATAAACGTGAATAGGTCATGATAGTTGGTTTATCGGTTTAAAATTAGGGTGAATACAAACTAATAATTACGGAGCTAACTCTAGGTTAATATTTTCATCTTTACCTTGTCTTTTATAATCATCAGCAAAAGCACGGAGTATTTTAGCGGTTCGAGGAGAGGTAAATTGTATTGCATTCGCATCATCGGCATATTTTTTGGCTAATTGATATTCTTGTTCGCCACCGCCATAAGCAGGTCTAACCGTCACACCTCTTAAATTATATTTTCCGCTAAATATAGCTTTTTCAAAAGATTCACTTTCTAAATACTCTATGACTGCTCGAACAGCTTCATGTGGCCAAATGCCATCGTTACCTATAGGCGAATGGGCTAAATATTGCCCAATAATGTAATCACTGAATTCATTATCTATTTCTGTTTGTAAAAGTTCACGCGCTAGATTAACCCACTTTAATAACTCTTGTTCATCAATAGCATTGCCATTTGAAGCAGGCAACACATTTAATTCATTAAAAAATCTATATACTTGAAGGGCTAAATTTTTTCTTTGTACATCATTAAGATGTTCAGTTTTTTCTTTTTTATATAACCATAAATTAAGCTCAACAAAACTTTCTGGATTATTGGTAATATCAGCTATTAAATACTGTGGTGTCACAGTGCCTAAATTAAAATAAACCCATTCTATTGTTTTAATTAAATTTTTATTCAATGTGGCTTGATTTTGTATTAACTTAATGAGTTCTGAAATAGCAGAACTGGCTAATTGTTTTTTATGTTCATCAATTTGTTCAAAATTTTTATAAACCTCAATTAAAATATCAGCTATCAACTGATTATCTAATGTATTAAAAATAGTTTTTTGGTGAATACTTTGAGTAAGTGATGAAAGCGCGTCAACTGGTCTTTTATTGATAAACAGGTTTTTTGCAATGTGAGGAATAAGCTGATAGTTATTATTTGAAACGTTATAGTTTTGTACGACCGACCAATAAGCAGTATTTTCTGTTGATGGCAAATTATCAATAACTGTTATTGTTATTTCATTCAAAGATAATAATAATAAATAATCAACTTTTTGACTAGATGACCATGTATGATTTTCTTTGAATAAACTTAAAGAATGTTCAATCTCATAAATACCTAAAGTACGAATATAGCTTTTAGCACATTCTTTTTTATTACCCTCACTATCTAGCCATTTGAGCATGGTAGTAATAAGCGCATTTTTTAGTTGCGAATGATAGATTACCAAACCAACAATATCGGGTTTATCACAATTTATTAAAATTGCTTCAATGCCATTGATACCATTATTTTGATAAATTTCCTCTATAACCTCTTGTCTTTTTTGACTAATAAGTTTTTCAAACTCTGACCATTCATTCAATAGCGTAATAGTTGAATCAATTATTTTTGGATGATACGCATCAAAAAGATACTGATTAGATTTAATAAAGTCGTTAAAATCAAATAGGCGATATAAAATTTTAAGTTGTTCACGCAAAGCAATCATTTCAGGTTGTTGTGCATGAAATTTGTTTTTACAATGTTCTATTTCATTTCTTAAAGCGGTTAATAATAATGCTCTATCTTGGTCACTCAAACTGTCGCTATTAATCGCGCTTATTTTTTCAAAAATAGTTTGTTGTTGCGCGTCATCATAAGTATTAATTGATTCAATACAATTTACTATTTTAGCGTAATCTCGTGTTTCGATTATTTGACAAGTGTTTTCAAAAACTCTCGACATTCTGTCATGACTAATTTTTCCTAGATAGGTTAAATACTCATCAAAATTATTAATTTCTTTTTCAACCTGTTCAGCCCAATCTTGATATTTAGGATTGCTAAACATAGCAAAAGGAGGAAATTGTCGGTGATTTATAAAATCTTGATGTAAAGAATAGCCATGATTTGCTAGTGCTAATGCAATCTCTGAGTGTTTTCTCATAAGAAAACCATTCAACATAGTATAACGTTCTGAATAACTAGCAAAAGTGTTGTTGCTTAAACCAAAAAATATATCGGTTAATACTTCAAAAGGGCGTTTGCCATTATGTTTAGTGTTATCTATTTCTACCAGTTTGGCTAAACATAAAATAGTTCTTACCAAACAATCTTTATTCCATGAAATAATCTCTAATGCCCAAAGTATATTATTTCGAGTTGTAGATAAATTATTATTGTAATTAATTTCTTCATAGCTAACAGTAGGAGAAGTAAAATAATTATTAATCGGCTGTTCAAATAAATAGCGCAATACAGAGTTAGCATTTTTTAAATCTGTTTCAATAGCCTCTAAAAAAACATTAGGCGCGGTTTCTGCAATTGCTTGAAAATAAGAATCTGTTGCAAGCCAAAATTCAATTGTGGGATTATGCGTTAATACTTTCTTTAACCCGCTTTGTATCGCATTAAATAGTTTTTCGTGATGATGAGCATTAGCCGATAATAACGCTAAACTATCACTTAGCCCACGTTTTAATAAATTTGAATAATTGTCTGTTATATCAGTTAAAACCGTTTCTATAACTGTTTCTAATTGTTTTGCATAACAATCATCAAATTGATGTTTGATAAGAAACCAATAATCTATTTTTGAAATAATTTGCCAATAATTATCAATTTTTCTAATAGGAGAATTTACAGCTTTTGATAATATAACGAGTTGTTGTTCAAACTCAGAATAAGTGCTATTGGCTAATGTAGCTAAAATAGTTTGGTCTTTGACATTATTACTTTTCCATTCAGCAATAAATAGCAAATTAAAAAGAATTTTTGGCGGGGTTGCCTTAATCCATTCTGGAATTGTTTTATCAATTGGCTTTAATAGTTTATGGCGTAATAAAGGCTCAAAATAACCTTTAGTGTCACGATAAATTTCATTTGTTTGAAATTCATCAAAATTAAGTTTTTTAATAGCATCTTGTTTAATTAAACGCGATTGTCTTTGAAGACTGATTGCATCTAATTGTGAATAATTATTATCAACTGGAATAATAATGGTGTGTGTTCTGCTGGCTATGCCTTTATTATCAGGAATAAAGCCATTAGGAATTAAAATAAGTGATTCGTGTTCCTCAATTACAAAATCCCAAGCTTGTTGGTTATTCACAATTAAACAGCGCGAACAAGCAATTTCGTCTTGTTGGATTAGTGATAAAATAAAACCATAAGCTTCTTTTGCCGATTCTGCTTTTATATAAGCAATACTATTTGAGTTTAAATTAATTTGTTGAATTATATCGGCGCGTTCATGTAAGAAAAAATCGCTAGTTAATGATTTTTTAGTTATTGCGCTAAAAGTTTGCCATGCTTGTTCAACATCCCAAAGTTCAGGGCAACGTTTACCAATTAATTGAGCAAACCAACGATGCACCGCTGGACATTGTTCTAACCAATCGGCTAGAAGATAAGCATCAATAACACGAATATCTAACCATTTATTATCTTTTTTCTTTTCTGCAATCCATTCATCACGTTTAGTCCATAACCGTGAGGTCACAAAAACAAAGGTAGTTTCTGTTGAATTAAAAGGCGTGGAATCATCGCAACGTTTTTTATAATCCTTATCTGCTTTATCTTTAAATTTTTCATTTGTTCCTATTTCCCAGCCCGATTCACCTGAAGGAATAAACCGATTGTCTGTTTTAACTTTTAACTCACCGTCCCAACCCGTTAAAGCAACATCATCACCAAAAGGAAAATCTATTTTTTCAGGTTTAGATATACACGAAGCTAGAATTAATTTTTTTATTAATAAAGGTAATGTATCTTGGGCTTTGCGAGAATTAGTCTTTGTCCACTGTGTAATATCGTTTTTAGTAACGTGCCAACCTGTCATAATTTTTGTCCGTTAGTTATATTGATGAATTAAAAGGAGGGGATAACAAGGAGATTAACACTATGACGATTAGATAAACTCTCGTTCCCACGCGCTGGCGTGGGAATGCAGTATAGACGCGCCGCGTCACCTATACCGCAGGCGCGGCAAAACGGTATTCCCACGCGGCGCGTGGGAACAAGTAGTTTATATAATTAGGTACATTTTGAATCGCCGCAATTTAAACAAGTGCTACAACCATCCATTAATACTACGGATTTAACATGACATTTATTACATAAGGTGGCTTTAGCGGGAAAACTACCGTTTTCTTCTAAAGTCGAGGTGTCATTGTGAATCACTTCAAATTCTTTGCGTTTGGCGGCAAGAAACTGTTTTTGATAATCATCTAATTCAGCTTCTTTAATCATACCAATACGTTTTAAATGCGCTTCAATTGCATGTCCAATTTCAGCGACTAATGAAGGCATATAGATGCCGCCTTTTTTATAATAGCCACCTTTAGGGTCAAATACGCCTTTTAATTCTTCCACTAAAAAGCAAGCATCACCGCCTTTTCTAAAGACGGCTGATATAACCCGCGTTAATGCTAATACCCATTGGAAATGCTCCATGTTTTTAGAATTAATAAAAACTTCATAAGGACGGCGTTCTTCATGTTCTGTGCCTTCATTTAAAATAATGTCATTAATGGTAATATAAAGGGCGTGTTCGGATTGCGGGGTTTTAATTTTATAAGTTGAACCTAATAATAAATCAGGGCGTTCAACATTTTCGTGCATTAATTCGACAGGGATTCTTTGTGCTTCTATATTGCTGGCTTCAATTTGTTCTTTGCTTAATACTTTATAGCCAACGATTTTTTTTGCGATTTTATAAGTCATGGTTATTAATATAGTGAGTGTTAAATAATTAAGTAGCAATAAGACTTTTAATATTAATAGTATTAAAGCGTTTGCCACTGTTTATCAATTAATAATTGCAGGGGGTGATAATGGCTTTTGTAATTCATTTTTTGGCAGTCTTTTATCCAAAAGCCTAAATAAACAAAATCCTGTTGTTGCAGTTGAGCTTGCTGTATTTGCCATAAAACCGCGTAAGTACCGAGGCTGTAGTCGGAAAATTTTGGCTCAAAGAAAGTGTACACCGCCGATAAGGCATGTTCAAAGGTATCGATAACCGCCACGGCTGCGAGTTCATCGTTAATGCGAAATTCGACAAATTGGGTGTCACACCATGAACTGCCTAAAAAATCGATGTAATCCTCAGGGCTAGATTGTGCCATTTGTCCGTCTGAATGCCTACTTTGTTGATAGCGCAAATACAGGTCGTAATGTTCGCTTTCAAACTGGGCAGATTTAATTTCAGCGGTGGTGTGCTGGTTTTTTTTTAAACAGCGTTGTTGCGCTCTGCTGGCTTGAAACTGCGCCACGGGGATGCGTGCAGGTCGGCATTGCAGGCAATTTGGGCAATGCGGCGCGTAAACTTCATCACCACTGCGTCTAAAACCTTGTGCGATTAGTTGCGCGTAAATTTCAGTGCTAAGGGCAAAGCTTGGATGCACAAACAGGGCTTGCGCGCTTTTATCGTTTAAATAACTGCACGGATGCGGTGGCGTTAAAAATAAAGGGATGCTAATCATCAAGGATGCCACGCTAAGGTGTGTACGGGCGCGGGGCAGTAGCTTTGCAATAATTTAGCAAATTCTCGGCGGCTAAGGTCTTGCGCCCCTAAGCTGACTAGGTGTTTGCTATGTACTTGGCAGTCAATTAATTGGTAATGCCACAGTTTTAAGCGCGTCACTAAACCAACAAAAGCCACTTTAGAGGCATTGGTTTGTTTATGAAACATGGACTCACCAAAAAATACTTGTCCTATAGTCACGCCATATAAACCGCCAACTAATTGATTATCTAACCATGTTTCTATTGAATGGGCATGACCTAAGCGATGCAGTTCACTATAAGCGGCGTGCATTTCAGGGCTTATCCATGTTCCCGCGCCGTCTGCGCGTGGTTCTGAGCAAGCGGTGACTACGGCATCAAAGGCTTTATCAAAGGTGACGCTAAAAATTTCTTGGCGCAAGCTTTTTTGCAGACTGCGCGAGACGATGAGTTTATCGGGAAATAACACTAAACGCGGGTCAGGCGACCACCATAAGATAGGGTCATCGGCGTTGTACCACGGAAAAATCCCCTGCCGATAAGCGTTTAATAAACGCGTAGGCGATAAACAGCCGCCCATTGCCAATAAACCATCGGGGTCAGTAAACGCGCTATGAATATCAGGAAAGCTCTGATTGGGGTTGTGTGAATTGAGTACGGTTAGGTGCATTGTGTAACAAAGGAAGTGCGCTGGCGATGATAAAGAGGCTTATTATTTAACTGAAGTTTTTCCACGAAAAACACAAAAAGCACGAACTCTATTTGATTCAGATTTTAATTATCTGTCTGAAGCTACGCAGTTCAATGGAGTCCAACGCTTGCTTTGTTATACAAAACAACAAAGTACAAAGCAAGCTTTGGACTCCCGCGTTGTTTTAAATACTCTATTTCACTAAGTTTGCTTAAGCTTCAGTTACCTATTTTCGTGTCTTTCGTGCTTTTCGTGGACAGGTTTTGTTATTTAAGACCCATTCCCACCAAAACAGCGGTTCTATCGGCAATCATTTTTTGTACCGCAGGACGCTCACTGACCAATGCCATATAAGCAGTCGCGGCGGGAATATGTTCTGCTAATTTATCAATGCCATAAATTTTTTGACTCGCAACGCTAATCATAAAGAAATGCACAATGGCAACGCAATCAGCGGCGGTATAAGTATCACCTGCAATATAAGGTGAAAACTGAGTTAAACTCGCTAAACCGTGCAAACCTATATTGAGTTTTTCCAATACTTCGGCTTTAGTTTCCTCAGAAACTGTGCCACCGAAAAAGGCTTCTTTATATAAACGGCGCAAATGTAATTCCACATTTAATTCAATATGCTGAATTAATTCCCGACATTTTGCCTTTTGATAACTATCAACAGGATAAAGCGGATTATTAGGATAGCTTTCTTCGAGATATTCTAAAATCACTTGTGATTCAGTTAAACAACCCTGTTCAGTTTCAATAAAAGGAATTTTACCTAAAGGTGAACGCGCTAATAAACTCGGCTCTTGTGAAGGAAATAATTTTTCTTCACTAAAGGCAATATCTTTTTCTAATAACACTAATTTAACTTTATTGTAATAGTTACTCAGTGATATACCGCATAAATTAATCATGGTGAATGCCTCAATAATAATGTTTTAGGGGAATGGATTTGTTGATAATTAAACTGTCTGAATGAAGATTTACGAGATTTAAAGATTAATAGGATTATTTGTAATTACCTAACTTGTTTTAATTATTCTATTGTCTGAATCAGGATTTTCTATGGTGATAAGACTACAGGATAAATCCTGTGAATCCTGAAATCCTGTAAATCCTGATTCAGATACAAGCAAGCTAAGTAGTTACGATTATTTAATAACCACATCTTGTTAATCTTTTAATCTTAAATATCTTCATTCAGACACGATAAATAACGCTATAAAAAAAGGGCAGTCAAACTGCCCTTTTCTATCGTTATTTAGCAGGTTCAGCCGTTGGGGGTGTTGCTGGTGCGGCGGCAGGTTCTGCGGGCGCGGGTGCTGGCTCACTTGCAGGAGCAGGTGCGCTAGCTGGAGCTGGTGCGGCATCGGTTGCTGGCGCAGGTGCAGTATCAGCGGCTGGTGCAGGCGTAGCATCGGTAGCTGGTGCGACATTGGTTGCAGGTTTTGCCGCGTCAGCAGGTGCGGCTTTAGGCGCTTCTTCTAACGGTACTAAAATTTCAACCTTGGCTTGTTTGCGTAGGTTTTCTACCATGGTTTGCACTTTTTTACGTTGCAAAATAGGCAGTAATTGTTCTTTAACTGAATCTAATGAAGGTGGCGTTTGTGGGCGTGAATCTTCACGCAAAATCACATGCCAACCAAATTGGGTTTGTACGGGGGCTTTGGTATATTGACCTTTTTCAAGTTTTACCACCGCCTCTGAGAAAGGCGCGACCATTTGACTGGCCACAAACCAACCTAAATCACCACCGTTTTGTGATTCTTTCGCATCTAAAGAATGTTTATTAGCCAATTTTGCAAAATCGCCTTTTTTATCTAATTCAGCAATAATTTTTTTCGCTTCATCTTCGGTTTTAACCAAAATATGACGGGCTTTATATTCAGTGGCATTTTGTCCACCGACTTTGCTGTCATATTCGGCTTTAATTTCTTCATCAGTGACAGGATTGGTTTTTAAGAAATTTTGTAAATCGGCTTGGGTTAATAAAGCCTTTTTCATTTCTGCCAATTGATTTGCCACTTCGGGAGTTGCATCTAAATGTTTTTGGGTCGCATCTTGAATAATTAATTCACGTTGGACTAATTCTTCAATTAATTTTTCTTTAGGGAAAGATTGACCTTGACTGCGTTGCGCTATTTCTTTTTCTAAGTCTGCCAAGGTGCTTTTAGCAATATATTTACCATTAACCACAGCTACCGCATCTTCTTTTTTAATCGCAGGTGCGGTAGCCGCTGGTGTTGCAGCAGGCGCGGCAGTGCTAGAAGCATTATTGGCATCACCTGCGGGCTGATCACAGCCGACTAATAACGCGCCAGAGGCTAAGAGTACAGAGATAAGCTTTTTTTTCATGGAGATGTTTCCTTTAGTTGTGTTCAAAAGGTGAAAGAGCATTAATGCTCAAAGCATGGATTTGATGTTTCATTAAATCGCCCAAGGCTTGATAGACAAGTTGATGACGTTTAACTAAAGATTGCCCCTCAAAAGCTTGAGCGACAATAGTGACATGATAATGACCGCCGCCGCGCCGCGCGCCTGCATGACCTGCATGCGCCTCGCTATTATCGATGAGTTCTATTAATAGCGGCTGAAAAGCGTTATTCAAGGTTTGTTTGATTAATTCAACAGTCATTGTGGAAATACTTGTTTAAAAGGTTTAACGATAACAGTAGCATAAACACCAGCATCCTGATAAGGGTCAGCTTGCGCCCACGCTTGCGCGGCTTGCAAACTTTCAAATTCGGCAACCACTAAACTGCCTGTAAAACCAGCCTCGGCGGGATTTTCGCTATCAATGGCGGGGTGAGGGCCTGCTAATACTAAGCGACCTAAATCTTGCAAAGCTTGCAAACGACTCAGATGCGCAGGACGGGCGGGTATTCTTTTTTGTAAACTATCAGCGACATCTTCACTCATAATGGCATATAACATTATTTTTCCTCGTTATCGGGCAGATACTTATATAAAAAAATCATCTGCAAAACAATAAAAATTACCATCAAACTCGGTACACCAAAAGTTTTAAAGGTCACCCAGTCTTCGGTGTTGTAGTGATACATCACATAAAAATTTAAAAAGCCTACGCTAATAAAAAAGCTTGCCCACATGAGATTAAGCCGTTTCCATACCTTAGCAGGCAAGCTTAAACTCGATGACATCATGCGTTCTACTACAGGTTTTTCACCGACAAATTGACTGCCTAAAAACACCAAGCCAAACAGCCATTCAATAATCGACAGCTTCCATTTAACAAACTGCTCGTCATGTAAAATTAAAGTCGCGCCGCCCATGATGACCACTAAAGCGAGCGTAACCCATTGCATAGTCTCTACTTTACGGTAACGAAACCAAGTGTAGCCCACTAAGACAATCGTCGCGGCAATCACCACGGCTGTGGCGACATAAATGTCGTACAGCTTGAAGGCGATGAAAAATAAAATAATTGGGAAGAATTCAAAAAGCTGTTTTGTCATGCTGAAATGCAGTGCCTTAAGCGCAGGATTTGGTATGAAGCTTGCTAAAAATGGCAAACCGAATTGGTCGTTATTGTAGAATCTTTGCTAACTAATGTACATGTTAGCCTGTGCCTTTCTGCTAAAATGCCCTTCATTTTGAGAGTAGCCTTATGAATCAACAATTACAAACCGAGTTAGAAGCGGCGGCTTTTAGACGACTGGTCAGTCACTTGCAACAACACACCGAAGTGCAAAATATTGAGTTAATGGTTTTAGCGGATTTTTGCCGAAATTGTTTGGCAAAGTGGTATGTAGCGGCGGCAAAAGAACGCGATTTAGACATTGGCTATGAGCAAGCGCGGGAGATAATTTACGGTATGCCCTATAACGAGTGGAAAGATTTATATCAAACTGAGGCAACGCCTGAACAATTAGCCGCCTACGAGCAGAAACAAAAAAATAAAGCGGTTTAAAACTTTATTTAGGACTGGCAATCGTTTTAGTGTAATCACACTATTATTTAACTCAAGTTACGCAAGCCAGTATTATCAATCGATAAAAAGGATAGATTTTCCCCCTTTTTCAAAGGGGGAGGCTAATGCGTAACTTCAGTTATTTAAATTTAAACCCATCATCAATACTACGCAAACGTAATTCACGTTGTGGAAAAGGAATTTCAATATGGTATTTATTTAAACTGCTTTCAATTTCCCATAAATAAGCCGCATAAACCATTGAAGGTTTTTTAACCGCTTCTTGATTAATCCACACCACTAATTCAAAGTGCAAACCATTGTCACCGAATTTAACCAGCCAGCATTGCGTCGCTTTACCTTTCTCGGCTTGATGAGTAAAACGCACTTTTGCGGCGGCTTCTAAGGCGGCAGTTTTGACTAATTCTTTATCAGTACCATAGGCTACGCTAAAAGGCACATGAATACGGCGATTAGCCTCACGCAAAGTCCAGTTAATCACTTGATTACTTGCCAATATCGAATTTGGCACAATGATGTCTATGCCGTCAGGGGTACTGATTTGGGTGCTACGCACATTAATTTCACGCACCACGCCGTTGGTTGTGGCATCCAATTCAATAAAATCCCCCACCTTTATCGTGCCTTCAAATAATAAAATCAGTCCTGAGACAAAATTATTGACAATGGATTGCAAACCAAAGCCTATGCCCACACTTAACGCGCCAGCCACTAAGGCAAGGTTAGTAAAATCAAGACCGATTGACGATAAAGCAATGACAATGCCGATAAGCAAAATTAAATAATGCGCCAAGCGTCCCACGGTATAAAACACCGAAACATGCCCATGTTCGCCTTTATCAGTACGCTCAGTTAAATGACGCATCACCCGTTGAAATAGCTTAGAAATCAACGCGGCAAGGGCAATTATAATAATAACGCGAACAATGCCAGCGATAGTCACAGGTGTATCACCAATAGTAAATAGCGGTTCTAGCCACAACGCCATCACTTTAGTTTTCAGTTCTAGCAGTTGCAACAAACTCCAATCAAACCATATCGATAACTGACCTGAATGCAGAGCTAAGCGATTATTAATTTCCTGCATTAATTTATTCAACTCATCGTTATCGACTTCCATTTGTTTTAAGCTAACCAAACCTGCCTGAGCGGTTTTCAGACGTTGTTTGAGTAAGCGCACTAAACTATCATCGCTATTGCCGCTGTCCGCGCTTAAACGAATAATGGCATCTTGTACTTGATTGAGTTCATCACTGGTTTCTTTTGTCCAATTGAGCGCGTTTTGTTGTTGCAGTTTTTGTTGGCTTTGCCACTGTTTTAAAGCGTCATTGAATAAAGCGGTATCGCTAAGTTTATTGAGTAGTAAGGTAGCAAGATTTTTTTCTGCATTGATTTTAGCGATTTGTAGCTTTAACGCGGCTTCATCGACAATGGCATTAATGGCTTGTTGATGCCGCAAGTGCGAATTACTTAACGCTAAGGGCGTTTGTTCAATCACACCTAAAGTTTCCAATAAAGCTTTACGCGCCGCCGTTTGTGTAGGTTCGACTTTGGCTTCTAAGTCTTGTAATTGCAGCTCACTTTGTTGAATAAAATCCTTATCGGTTTTTAACTTATCAGTCGCGTTTTGACTGACTTCTTTTAAGTTATCAACACTATTACGTTGTTGTTCTAATAGAGCTTTATTGAGTTTAAGCTGTTCATCACCCACCGCCATTGCGGAGCGTTTTGCCATAATATCTAAACCCAGCAAGAGTTTATTACTGTCCACAGGCTCAGTGGCAATATAGTCAAGCATTAACGTATTTAAGCGATTTTGCGCGGCATCTAAGGTAATGGCTTCATTATCCAATTGGACTTGCCGTTCTTTTAGTTCCCATTCGGCTTTACGCAATTCATCGGCAAGATTTAACCATTGCGCAATAGAATACTGCGCTTGTTGCACTATTGGCTTTGCTAGAGCGATAGTGCTGGGTTTGCGTAATTCTTGCAAAGCTTTCAAATTAGTTATTAGGTTATGCAGATGCGAATTAGCCGTTTCTTTAACATTAAGTGGCAGAGTTTGCAAAATCGACAAATATTGTTGTTGCACCTCGTCTATACGTTTAGCCAATAACGCCTCATCGACATTAAAATAATCCCACCAACCCGACACTAGCTTTTCAGCTTGTGGCAAGGTCGCTAGTTTTTCACCACTAGGTGTATTATTAGTTACAGAATTGAGTGTGCTTACCGTATTGACTGCCAACAATTGGCTACTAAATAAGCTTAAACAAAAAAACAAAATTTTAACTATCATTAGGCATTGCCCTTTAATTAAATAGAATTTAGCCGTTATTTACTTGGCTGGCTAAATAAGACATTGATCATCACGGAAAAACAAGCAAATGCTAGCCAAACCCAACGCCGTTATTACCTTAAGTGCATTACTGCTGGTCTTAAACGGCTGTAGTGGTACTGTGCAGACAAGCAAAGCCGATAGCTATGATCCGTGGCAAAATTGGAATCGTAAGACTCAAAAATTCAATGATGGTGTCGATGAGGCGATTTTAAAACCGTTAGCGCGTGGTTATCAGCGCATTACCCCTGAAAAAGTCGATGAGAGTGTTACTAATTTTTTCAATAATATTAATGATATAAACGTATTTATTAATGATTTTTTGCAATTAAAATTCAAGCAAGGCACGATGGATAGTAGTCGCTTTGTACTCAATAGTACCTTTGGCATGGCGGGTGCGTTTGATGTTGCCACTACGGTTGATTTTATTAAGCATAATGAAGATTTTGGACAAACGTTGGGTTTTTGGGGAATGCCAGCTGGGCCTTATTGGGTGATACCCTTATTTGGCGCGAGTTCGCCGCGCGACGCGCTTGGATTATTAGGTGATGCCTTGCTCGACCCGTTGACTTATATTTCTCTTTTTGGTGGCGTTTATACCAATGCGGCGATTTTAGGCTCTGAGGTTTTAGATGTCACCGATAGACGCGCAGGCCTTATGGCGACTGAAAAAATTATTAATGAAGGCTCAGTTGATCGCTATGAATTTATTAAAAGTACCTATCAGCAACGGCGTGAATACCTGATTCATGATGGTCATCCCTTAGAAGAAGATGATAATTTTTTAGACGACAGCGAGAGCGTTAGTGCGGGTATTAACCAACCCCCTGCAAGGATTAGCAATAATGCCATGAATAGCGCGAGCCTTGCGAGTACCAAGCGGCATCGTTAGTACCCGCAGAAGACTCATTTTTCCACGAAAAACACAAAAAGCACGAAAAAACTCTATTTGATTTTTAGAATGAGTCCCAATTTTAATCACCTATTTTTCGTGTCTTTCGTGCTTTTCGTGGACACCTTCAATCAATAACGCTAATGCCACCCATATAAGGCAATAACGCCTCAGGGATATGAATGCGCCCCTGCGCATCTTGATAATTTTCCATGACCGCAATTAAGGTTCTACCCGCCGCTAAACCCGAACCGTTTAAAGTATGCACTAATTCAGGTTTGCCCGTAGCAGGATTACGCCACCGCGCTTGCAATCGTCGCGCTTGAAAATCTTTAAAATTACTGCATGAAGAGATTTCCCGATACGCCTGTTGACCGGGTAGCCACACTTCTAAATCATAAGTTTTTGACGATGAAAAACCCGTATCCCCCGCGCACAGTAGCATTTTGCGATAAGGCAAGTTTAATTTTTGCAAAATAGTTTCGGCATGAGCGGTTAATTGTTCTAAGGTTGCCATCGAGTCTTCGGGTTTGACGATTTGCACAATTTCCACTTTTTCAAATTGATGTTGGCGAATCATACCGCGCACATCACGCCCATAAGCCCCCGCTTCACTGCGAAAACACGGGCTGTGGCAAACAAATTTAAGCGGTAATTGCACTGATTCAATAATCACATCACGCACAATATTGGTGACTGGCACTTCAGCGGTAGGGATTAAATACAGCGCGGGGTCTTGGCTGGCTTTAAATAAATCCGCTTCAAATTTAGGCAATTGCCCAGTGCCGCGCAAACTGTCAGCATTCACTAAAAACGGGACATAGACTTCACTATAACCATGCTCAGTGCTGTGCGTGTCTAGCATTAACTGAATAATAGCGCGTTGCAATTTAGCGAGTTTGCCATCCAAGACCACAAAGCGCGCCCCTGCGATTTTCGCGCCCAGCTCAAAACTCATGCCTTTGCCAGAGCCTAAATCGACATGATCTTTTGGCTCAAAAGTAAAGGCAGTCGGTACACCCCAACGGCTGATTTCTAAATTCGCCTCTTCGCTTTTACCCTCAGGCACAGACTCATCCAAAATATTGGGAATGCCTTCTAACAGCGCGTCCATTTCGGTTTGAATAGCGGATAATTCTTGCTCGGCGGCTTTTAATTCATCGCCTAAATGCGCCACTTGGTCTAATAAAGGCTGGACATCTTCGCCTTTAGCTTTGGCTTGCCCTATGGCTTTAGAGCGACTATTGCGTTCATTTTGCAAGTTTTGCGTTTTTACTTGAACTTCTTTGCGGTGCGCTTCTAAATCACTATAGCTTTGCGCGTTAAATGAAAAATTGCGCCGCGCTAATTGCGCGATTACCCAATCGAGTTCAGTTCTAAATAAACGAGGGTCTAACATTATAGAATTACCTTTGAGAGTTTATAAATGTTGTAGGGGCGAATTCATTCGCCTTTATGC
>JBAQSX010000148.1:0-27203 GCA_049296695.1 Methylococcaceae bacterium
GAACTTGTCAGGCAAAGCCTGACCTCCAGTATTAGCGCGTCATATTGTTCTTTTAAAGCCAGCTCAAGTTACTGTAGTAATATCATTAACCAAATATAAAAACCGTCTATTTGCAAATTACTAATGAATAAAGCCTATCTTGAAAAAATAATAACTGAAATAGAACAAATATCGCCCGATTATTGGGCTGATTTATTTGCTGTTATTTGTGATTTTAAACAAAGCCATCAAATACCAACACCCTTATTTCAAGTCGCTAAAGTGGCTAATTATGAAGACTTTAAAGCGCGAGCTGATAGACGAAAACAAAATTACTTAGATTTCACTGCTTTTGAAACAAACTTATTACCTAAAACGCCAATAGATTTTAACGTTAATGGCTTTTGTTATGTCTGTCAAAAGCCTGTGGATTTTTTAGTTGATTTTAAATTCTCACGTCCTATTAATGATATTGCTACGCCTAATTGGCGTGAACGCTTGGTATGTCCTAGTTGTCGGCTTAATAATAGAATGCGCGCCACTATTCATATTTTTGAGCAAGAATGCCAAGCACGACGTAATACCAGTATTTATTTAACTGAACAAACCACAACTTTATATAAATGGTTTAAGCAAAATTATAGTGATGTGTATGGTAGTGAATACTTAGGTACTAGTATCGCTTATGGCAGTTATAATGGCAAAGGTATTAGAAACGAAGATATTACCAAACTCTCTTTTAACGATGCGTCATTTGATTATATTCTTTCTTTTGATGTATTTGAACACATTCCAGATTACCAAGCGGCTTTACTACAATGTCTACGTTGTTTAAAACCTAAAGGACAATTATTATTTAGCGTGCCTTTTATTAAATCTGCCGAGCAAACATTAGTTAGAGCCTATATTGACAAAAACGGGGTATTGCAACATTTATTAAAACCTGAATATCATGGCGACCCTATTAATGCGGAGGGCTGTTTATGTTTTTATCATTTTGGTTGGGATATAATAAAGGTGCTTAATGAAATTGGTTTTATTGAAGTGAATGCCTTGTTATATCATTCAATCGATTATGCTTATTTAGGTGGTGAACAAATTATATTTAGTGCCACTAAACCTGATTAGATTAAGTTCTGAATCAGGATTTACAGGATTTTAGGATGAACAAGATAGTATCCTGTGAATCTTAAAATCTTGTAAATCCTGATTCAGACAATAAATTAATAAACTATAAAAAATATAATTCACTTTGATTAGTATTTATCATCAAATTAAGCTGATAACAAAAAAGGCGCGAAGTTTTAAACTTCGCGCCTTTTTTTGTTTTACGATCTAGCTTATTTTTAATAATAAGCCGTAGCGATTAACCTTGCCAAACAGCCCATGAAAAATCACTATGTGTTAATGCTAAATTTGTTCCAAGGGTTGCAAATTGTACTGCCGCGCCCGCACCATTAGCATCGGCATCATAAGACAACGCGCCTGTAGCTGGGTTATAAATCAGATTGTCGGTAGCAGTAACAGAGCCAGTGCCAATTGCGAGTTCACTAGCATTTAAAACATGTGCAGTAGCTGATAGATTTGCAAAGACCATAGGGTCTAATTGGATTCTATCGTTGACTACATCAAAACCAACAATGCTATCAATAGCTGATAATGGGCTGTTAAAGCCAAACGCATCGCTACCTGCACCACCGTCCATTGTGTCACTACCCGCGCCGCCACAAAGCGCGTCATTACCATTACCACCTACTAAAGAGTCATTACCTGCATTACCGCGCAAATAATCATTGCCCTCACCACCATTGACGGTGTCATTACCAGCACCACCATTAAGTGTATCGCCACCCGCCGCGCCTGATAATACGTTGTTGAGTTTATTACCATTAATGGTGTTGCTTAAGTCATTACCCGTTGCGGTTGTAGCTGTATTCGCTGTGGTAGAACCACCTATAGTATCGGTCAATGTTAGATTTTCTACTTGTGAGCCAGATAGCAAAGCGTAATTAACATACGAAATCACAGTATCTGTACCTTGACTCGCGCCTTCGAGAACTAAGTCGCTACTAGAATCAACTACATAAGTGTCATTACCCGCGCCGCCGACAAGAATATCATCACCCGCATTACCAATTAAGGTGTCATTGCCACTGCCAGTAAAAGTAGCAGTGGTAATATAAGAAAGCGCGTCTGCTATTTTGTTTGCCGCAATATCATCAGTGATGATTTTTTGAACGTCAGTTACTGTACTGGTAACCATATCGCCAAAAATTAAATCGTTGCCCGCGCCGCCTTTGATAACATCATTGCCATCGTTGCCGACAAGAATATCGACACCGTTCGTGCCAAAAAGAGAGTCCGCGCCTGTTGTACCTGTTTTAGTTGCCATTGTAGTTTCCTTATAGATTGAAAAAAGAGGGGATTGAAAAGAATTCTTGCTTGATGTTCATGCGTTTAAAGATTTCTTAAGCTGTATTATAGTTATGCTAATCATAAAACACACCTAATGATTGCATACTGTCTCTGTATCAACACTGCCAACCTTCAGTGCTTTTTCTAAAAATTAGCAGTGTTAGCATTGTAAACGATAGCTCAGCATTATCAATGCAGTTGCGCCAAGTCGATTATGTGAAACACTATCACATAACTATTACACGCTAAAGCTCGTCTTTTCCCTTTGTTGTTATATCCGATAATAATTTTTTACGAATAAAAAACGCGGCGGCAAGTGCCACTAATGCGGGTATTTGTACTACCGCCACTGTACCTGCAAAACTTTTAGCCACTAAAGGCGTTAATACTGCCACCACGGTTAGTTTTACCAGCCACCAAGTAATCCAATAACCAATCACGCCAATAATTGCCCATTGAATAGCGGATTGATTATTATTTTTGGCGGTTAAATAAAACCAAACCAAAACGGCAATACCTGCCACTTTTGCAAAAAACAACATAGAATCTCCCCCTTTAATAATTGAAAATAGTGCAAGCTTTGCACTTGGATAATAGTAAAGCATAGTGCTTTGTTATGGCTAGATTTTAGCTTAATGCGCGTTCCAATAATGCCCAAGGCTTTGGCGGGTGGTCTCAATGCTCAAGCCTTGCTCTGGGTCTGTTTGTAGATTAATCGCGCCGTTGTCGGCATTATTAAAATAACGCACCCCAAGGCTTTGATAACGCGCCAAAACGCTAGCATGAGGATGACCAAAACTATTGCGATAACCCGCTGGAATCAACACAGTTTTAGGCTTTACTGCTTGCAAAAAAGCCAGTGTTGAAGAAGTCTTACTGCCATGATGCGGCGCGATTAAGACCTCTGCTTGCAAGGCTGAGCCGTAACGATTGACGAGGTCTGCTTCGGCTTTGGCTTCAATATCACCTGTCAATAAAATAGTATCGTGCGCGGTTTTGATTTGTAACACACAGGAATTATCGTTTTCTGAGCTGAGTTGATGGAGTTGCGGCGGCGATAACACTTTAAAAAACACGCCATCATAGTGCCAGCTTTGCCCTGCATAACAAGCCTGTGGATGAAAGGCTTGCAAGGCTGACGGCACACTGGTTAATAGTTTATTAGTAGGCAGAGCGGTTAATAACGATTCCGCGCCACCGATATGGTCGTTATCACCATGACTAATGATGACCGTATCTAATTGGCTCACGCCCCGCGCTTGTAAAAAGGGCAGTAATACCATCGTGCCGCTGTCATGTTCGTTGGAAAATTTGCCGCCTGTATCATAAATCAGCCAATGCTCAGCGGTTTGCATCACCACCGCTAAGCCTTGTCCGACATCTAATAAAGTCAAACGTAACTCACCATTGGCTGGCGCGTCTGTTTTAGTAAAGGCGATAGGCAGTAATAACACTAAAGCCAAACCACGCGCTGGCATTCCACGCGGCGCGAGTAATAATAAAACCGCAATTATCATTAATACTAATAACCACGGCTCAGGTAAAGCGTGGCTTAGTGGCGTGGTAGTGCATTGTTCTAAAAACCACCACAAGCCTTGCATACTGACATCGGCAATCACTAATAAAATTTTTGCGAGGGCAGGCACGATAAACAACAAAGGCAAAGCGGCTAAGGCGAGCGGCACAATTAATACGCTAATCACAGGCACGGCAATCACATTGGCAAACGGCGACCATAACGATAATTGCGAAAAAAACCACAGCAACGGTGGCGCGAGTCCGACAAAAGCAAAGCAATGGATTTTAAGTGCGGCAAACCAAGCGGGTGGCGGTTGCAGACGTGCTGATACCGCGTAAATAATCAAGCCAACTGAGGCAAACGATAGCCAACATCCGATTGATAATACCGCCAACGGGTCATAAAGCAACACGGCACAACCGCTCAGGCTTAGCACTTGTAAGGCTTGGGTATTGCGTTGCAAGATAACGGCAAACATAGCGCAAGTCAGCATCACGCTAGCACGTTGAATGGGAATGGCAAAACCTGCCAGTAGTGCGTAAAAAATACCTGAGACTAAGGCTAAGCACGCCGCAATCACTTGAGGGGAATAACGCAACAGCCCTGTTCTTGCCCAAAACTGCCGCACTAACAAAAACACTAAACCTGCAATCAAGCCAATATGTGAACCTGAAATCACCAATAAATGGGTTGTTCCCGTATTGCGTAATACTTGCCATTGGGCTTGGCTCATTGCTCTGCTATCGCCTAAGGTTAAGGCTTTTAATAAAGCACTGCTGGGCGTGTCACCTAAAACTTGTGTGATTTGGTCGCTGAGTTGTTGACGTAATACCGTAAACGGCACAGCAAAAGGCTGGTCATCTATGAATACAGGCGGTGGAGAGTGACGCACTGAGCCTGTCGCGCCGATGTTTTGTTCAAACAACCAGCGTTCATAATCAAAACCATCGGGATTAAAAGTGCTGTGCGGACGTTTTAATTTGACGCTAAACGCCCAATGTTGCCCTGCTTTTAGGGTTTGTTTTACAGAATAAGCACTTAAGCGCAGTTTTTGCGGAACGCCTTGTGGGGCTTGGGTGATGCTAAATTCAAATCTAGCATGATGAGCATCTTGTTCAGGTAAATTACTGATAATGCCTTCGATGGGTAAAATCACGCCTTCTAAATCAGCGGTTAATTGCTGGGCTAATCGCCATTGAGCAAATGCCATTGCCCAAACCATTGCAAAGGCAAATACAAATAATCGCCAATAACCGCGCCATGCTAAAACAAGCGCAACACCCGCAGAAAGCCATAGCCATGCAATTTCTAAATAGGAGCATTGCTGTACTAACGCCATGCCCAGCAGTAGTAATAAGGCATTAATTGGCATGATGAATAATTAACTGATGTTGTTGAATTGCCTTGACTATCTAGGTCAGTGATTAAAAAATTGGTAGTGCTTCAAAAGAGTAGGTTTTAACAAAACGCTATTTTAGTTGGCGTTCAAACCTAGGTTTGAACTCCGATAGCTTGATATTCACTAGCCTACTTTTTTGATGCACTACCATTTTTCTATACTTTAGATAAAAGAACAACATACTATTTGTTGCATGATTGTTATAGTCATGCAACTTTATGTTGGTGATTGTGAACGGCACGAGTGCCAGTTCTCCAAAGGACTGGCTCTCGTTCACGTTTTTGAAGCAATGTTTTTTAACCTTAAAAAATAAGTTTATGAATCAAGGTATTACAGAATGCTATTTTTTCATTGGTCTTTTGATAAAAAATCGTTTAACTTATTGTCGTGTTTAGTTTTTTTCTGCTAAACGCATTGTTCACTACCGCATAGGTAGCTTAGAAATGTGAACCAATACTCACCGCTTTCACCAGTTTGTTCACTACCGCATAGGTAGCTTAGAAATTCTAAAGTATTTAAAACTTACACGTTAAGCGGTTCACTACCGCATAGGTAGCTTAGAAATAATACAATGGGCTGTTCAGTTGTCCCTACTCGTTCACTACCGCATAGGTAGCTTAGAAATAAACCACCGCCTCCTACTTGTCAGACAACGCGTTCACTACCGCATAGGTAGCTTAGAAAAACAGTCTAATAGTTCGCCTTCACGCGCTATGGTTCACTACCGCATAGGTAGCTTAGAAAATAACCGGCTTTTATCAAACCGCCCTGTTGACGTTCACTACCGCATAGGTAGCTTAGAAATCAAGCTTTTGGTTCTGACGCTGTTGCTCCATGTTCACTACCGCATAGGTAGCTTAGAAAATTGGAACGCGGCGGACATATCAGACCGACTTGTTCACTACCGCATAGGTAGCTTAGAAAATTCAGAAACTTGCCTAATAACTTTATTAACTGTTCACTACCGCATAGGTAGCTTAGAAAAGAAGAAAAAAAAGTAGTTTCTTCATCTCTCAGTTCACTACCGCATAGGTAGCTTAGAAACACCTAAAGCAGTATCATCGCCATTATTAACAGTTCACTACCGCATAGGTAGCTTAGAAAATGCTTTGCGCGGCGGTGGGCGTTACCGTAAAGTTCACTACCGCATAGGTAGCTTAGAAATAATTGCGGAGCATCATTTAATTATCATTTAAGTTCACTACCGCATAGGTAGCTTAGAAAAGCATCAACATTAATTTTCGGTGTGTCTTTTTGTTCACTACCGCATAGGTAGCTTAGAAATAAAGAAACTTTTGAATTATATAAAAGTGCAGGTTCACTACCGCATAGGTAGCTTAGAAAACAATTAATAAAGACGAAAGTTTAGAGCAAATGTTCACTACCGCATAGGTAGCTTAGAAAAAGCAGGATTAATATGCCCGCGCGAAAAATCTGTTCACTACCGCATAGGTAGCTTAGAAAATGATACAACGAATTCTTTTTTCACCACATACGTTCACTACCGCATAGGTAGCTTAGAAATCATGAAAAAAGATAAGGTTCAAATTCCAAAGGTTCACTACCGCATAGGTAGCTTAGAAAATTCTTTCAATTTCTCGCATATTTCAAACATTGTTCACTACCGCATAGGTAGCTTAGAAAATGCGGTGATTTTTACTGACGCTGAAGCAGAGTTCACTACCGCATAGGTAGCTTAGAAATGAGAAATTAACGCTACCACTGCGAACCACGGGTTCACTACCGCATAGGTAGCTTAGAAATGTCCATATTGTTAAAGAGCAAACAAGCAGGGTTCACTACCGCATAGGTAGCTTAGAAATACACGGTTACTGATATTGGCAAAAAAATAGGGTTCACTACCGCATAGGTAGCTTAGAAAGCCGCGTGCAAATCGTTAATAATCCTGCGACAGTTCACTACCGCATAGGTAGCTTAGAAAGCAGGGAATGTACCTGCTACAGTAATATGCCAGTTCACTACCGCATAGGTAGCTTAGAAAGATGAAACTGTTACATCGGTCGGCAAATTAATGTTCACTACCGCATAGGTAGCTTAGAAATTTGCCAAACAATTTAGAGCAAGCAACACAAAGTTCACTACCGCATAGGTAGCTTAGAAAATTAGATTCGTAATGGTCAATAAAAGCGTTTGGTTCACTACCGCATAGGTAGCTTAGAAATAGCGACCCTGTAAATACGCCGCCTAAAAATCGTTCACTACCGCATAGGTAGCTTAGAAAGTTATTGGCTATCGGATGTCAATGGACGTTATGTTCACTACCGCATAGGTAGCTTAGAAAAACAAAATGACCATTATTCTTTTTTAGAATATGTTCACTACCGCATAGGTAGCTTAGAAAATCAATGATGACGTAAGAAATAACCAATTGTTGTTCACTACCGCATAGGTAGCTTAGAAAATTATAAATATGCTCATCTATTGCAGTGAAAAGTTCACTACCGCATAGGTAGCTTAGAAAAATTAATACCCTGAACATTTCCACCCGGAGTAGTTCACTACCGCATAGGTAGCTTAGAAAATAAACCAGTTAAGTGTTTAGCTAATGACGAAGTTCACTACCGCATAGGTAGCTTAGAAAAAACTATTCAAAAGCCTTTACCTGATTCTCCTGTTCACTACCGCATAGGTAGCTTAGAAATGCTCATCATCAAGTTTTTCTATAATCCATAAGTTCACTACCGCATAGGTAGCTTAGAAAAACGTATTTTTTACAATGCGCTAATCTAACAAGTTCACTACCGCATAGGTAGCTTAGAAATGAGTGTTCGCATGGTGATATTTTTCAAAGTTGTTCACTACCGCATAGGTAGCTTAGAAATAATAATTATGCCGTTGTTCCTGAGCCTGAATGTTCACTACCGCATAGGTAGCTTAGAAACTTGTAGATTGTGTTTCCACTGACGTTGATTATGTTCACTACCGCATAGGTAGCTTAGAAACTTAGAATAGCGAAGTTGCCGAGTACCTTTAAGTTCACTACCGCATAGGTAGCTTAGAAAATCGCCCGATTCAACAACATCAAACCATAAATCGTTCACTACCGCATAGGTAGCTTAGAAATTACAAAGGGCAAGCGGTGGCTTTGGATATGAGTTCACTACCGCATAGGTAGCTTAGAAAGCACATTAATACTTGATGCGTGTAATCAATTAGTTCACTACCGCATAGGTAGCTTAGAAATGTTGTTTTTCATGCGCCGTCAGCTTTAGCTGGTTCACTACCGCATAGGTAGCTTAGAAAAGTTCAATTGAAGCCGCTGAAGCCGATAAACTGTTCACTACCGCATAGGTAGCTTAGAAATTGCGAACCAGCGATAACATTGTCGGGTGTACGTTCACTACCGCATAGGTAGCTTAGAAATGAGCAAGTTGGCATTGGTAAATCGGCTGGCTGTTCACTACCGCATAGGTAGCTTAGAAATCGACAGTGGAAGTGAGAGCGGTGGTGCGTTTGTTCACTACCGCATAGGTAGCTTAGAAAAATGGCGAAGTGCATTTAATGTCAGGGGCGTTGTTCACTACCGCATAGGTAGCTTAGAAAAAACGCTTTATTTAACTAAAAATAATAGCGTGGTTCACTACCGCATAGGTAGCTTAGAAAATAACCATGATTTTCAAATTGTGCGTTAGGTAGTTCACTACCGCATAGGTAGCTTAGAAATTTTTTCTTTTTGGCTTTTTTAGGCTTATCGCGTTCACTACCGCATAGGTAGCTTAGAAAAGCGTACCGCCGACTTTAGCAATAATATTCTTGTTCACTACCGCATAGGTAGCTTAGAAAGTAACAGTAATTGTGTCATTACCATCACTGCCGTTCACTACCGCATAGGTAGCTTAGAAAAAAATGCTTCATTCGATGTGGGAATTGAAAAAGTTCACTACCGCATAGGTAGCTTAGAAAATCCAAATAATAAACAG
The DNA here is from genome assembly GCA_049296695.1 of Methylococcaceae bacterium. Taxonomy (GTDB): domain Bacteria; phylum Pseudomonadota; class Gammaproteobacteria; order Methylococcales; family Methylomonadaceae; genus UBA10906. The sequence continues at coordinate 9,254 of JBAQSX010000148.1, forward strand.
TAGCTATTGAATTTGGTTCACTACCGCATAGGTAGCTTAGAAATTTCGGTTTAATGCGAGTGGGTTTAAATAAATGTTCACTACCGCATAGGTAGCTTAGAAATAAGCGCACTCAGATTATCGATGATTACGATTGTTCACTACCGCATAGGTAGCTTAGAAATAATTGCGCGACAGTTGATTTATTCAATTCAAGTTCACTACCGCATAGGTAGCTTAGAAAAACAGTTGCAATGCCTGTTTTAGTCGCTTCTTGTTCACTACCGCATAGGTAGCTTAGAAAGCCCCTTCTGTACTCGCAAAACCTTGTACTTCGTTCACTACCGCATAGGTAGCTTAGAAATATTGAAGTTTTAAAAGATGTGTGGGGTTATGGTTCACTACCGCATAGGTAGCTTAGAAACGTTAAATTAGTGTAACCGCGCAGTTTAGGGAGTTCACTACCGCATAGGTAGCTTAGAAATAAAAAAAAGGGGGCATGGTTTTAAAACCTGCCCCCTTTTTTATTATATTCATCGACTTGAAAATCAATAACAGTGATTATTAACGCTTTGCTGTTATTCAAAAAAACGCGCATTAAAAAATAGGAACGCTACTATTTCGGCTTAAACCAAAATAATCAAACTCACCTTTACTCGATTCATTCATTAATTCACCAAAACTTAAATAACGTCGATATAAATGCCCGTTTGAAGTGCTTTCAATTTCAACATAAGGATTATCCAAACCACGCTCAAACATTTTTGCTTTATAAGCTTTACTATCATTTTCAGAAATTGAAGCGCGTTTTTTTAAACGTTGTAATTTAGCAAGTGACATAGACGGTTGAATGCGTGAAATAATACGATACTGCACCAAATTAGGAATGGGTAAAATAGCTGATATTTTACAGTAACCACTCAAGCCACCTAAAAAATTTAATGCCTGTAATTCAATTAAACGCGCTTGTGTACTATGAAGACGTAATACCCTGCCTAATGTTATTTGATAGTCGGGAAAACTCACAGCAATATCACGCGCTTTTAATTCAAATAAGGCTTTATGCAATTTAGTGTAGACTTTATTTAATAAAAAGTTTTCACGCATTTCAGCATCGGGTTGAATTTTAATATCAATATAGTAATCCATTAGTTTTTCCTCTCAGGACGCGTATCTATATTAAAAATATAAGCCAGCCCTTTTTTACCTAAATAAAAACTCGATACCCCCGCATTTTCAATCAATGTATTAATTTCTTTGGCTTTATCGCGGTCAACATCAATAATAATCTCTAATCGTCCGCTGGCTTTGCTCAACATAGAAGTCACCTCGCCTTCACCTTTAATAGGGGATTTGCGTAAATACGGATTACCCCAAATTTTTTTCTTCGCACCTGTAGTGAATTTGGCCATAAAATCTTTTGTGGTAAATCCAGGTTTTTTTGCATTATTTATTCCGCTTATACATCCTGCTTTAGTTTTAGCTGAATCCATGTTGTAACCTTTATTTTGTAAACGTTTTAATTGCAAATACAACGTAGAACAGTAAAAACTAATTGGTTTAGCATTTCCCTTGTTATCCAGATATTCAGCTTTAGGATAATGACTATTTAAAATAGCTTTTGCTTCGGCAACTTGCCCTTCATTCGCTACCGCTTTTTTCTCATTCAATATTTCCAATTTACCAATAATAGATAAAGGGTCTAGCGCAATTGCTTTTTTTACAGGTGTATTATTTATAATAAAATCACACAATTCTGTAAAATCTAATGCTAACACGCCCCAAAATTCTGCTGAATAATTTGATGAAAACATCACATCATCGGTTTTAATTGCACCCGTAAAAGAATTTTGGTCGGTACTGCCTGTCATATTGCGAATATAAACAATTTCAGATGACTGAATTTGAATGTTATCGTTAAAACTAATTAACGGCTCAATATCCTTAAAATAATAATTAGGCTGAGTTCGTGCTTGATATAATTTGCGTTGGTCGCCAATTAAACGATTTAAAATACCCATTACTGTATCTAAGGTAATCTCACGGCATTTAAAATTTTCAGCTTGTTTTAAATTAGTCATTGAAGCAATAAAAGTACGCCCTTTTTTGGGTACAGCTTCATTATTACTGCCATCTAAAAATGAATTACGCCAACTGGCTTCATAATCAATAATGATTTGCATGGTATTACCTGCTTATTTTGCGTAAAAATAACAGGCATAATTTGTTTTTGCTTGCGCTGAAATACCCGCGCCGCCGTAGCGTTTAATACGCATCATTTCATGACTGTCATTATAATCAACAATTATGTCATCGACATACATATAGGATTTAGCCTGACGAATAGATAACTGTTTAATACGTTCTAAGCTATGTTCAACTAAAGCCTGCACAGCATCATTATTTAATAAAATACCTTGTTCACCTTCTTCAAAAATAGTGCCTTGGCGTACATAATTTTTATGAAACACTGCTTGTGGATTTAAAGCAGGATTTAATGTTTTAATAAAGGCTTGTACTGCCTCTGCTACTTTTTCACCTTCACCGTCTTTAATATTCATTGCGGCGCGGTCGAATTTCTTATCAAGTGAAATGAATTGTAATTGTTCAATACTAATCGAACCATAAGAATAATACTTAGTATCCCCAAATGTAGTTTTAGAAAAAAAGGAGGAACTCGCTTTAGCTTTTATTTTTTTTCCATTTTCGTCTTTTTTTTCGGATTCTTTATCATCTTTTGCCCCTGAGCGTCCCATTTGCTCAAAATTACCATTGCCTAATTGGTCAACAAAATCTTCTAATAATAATGGGCTGGTGCGTTTGCATTGACTAGAAGGTACAACATAACCCCTAATTAAACCTGTCACTGATGCTAAAACTTTTGTTAAGTTTTTATCTGCCGCATAATGTAAATCAAAGGCTTGTTCTCTAAATAAATGATGGCGCACACAGTTTTGGCTAATATAAAGTGGTGTTTCTTTAAAATTTATATCAGAAGGTTCTTTGCGGTATTTGTAACCATTATCCTTAATTCTCCCTGACAAATTACTATATCCTCGCAATTTCGGCAAAGTATGATTATCAACAGTGCTTCCGTCCTCTTGAGCTAAATTGGTAGGGCCATTCCAATTCACCACACCATGACCTAATGCAGTAATTTTGAAATCAACGCTTTTAATACCTGTTATTTTTGTTTGCATGGGATTTTCCTTTGGGGGGTTTAATAAAATTAATTGTTTGTCCACGAAAGACACAAAAAGCACGAAAAATAATTAATTGAAGTTAGGCAGATTATTAACTGATGTTACGCAAAAATAATAAAACCGTAGGGGCAAAACATTTTTTGCCCTTTAGTAACCGTTTGTTATTAAAGGGCAAATATAATTTGCCCCTACATTGACTTCAATTATTAATACCTTTCGTGTCTTTCGTGGTTATTGCTCGTCTAATTCTAATTTATTTAAAGCAATCGCGCCAATGGCTTGATTAATACCCATAGCATAATAAATTGAACAATTATGGGCTTGCGCGTTTACTTTTTCTAAATCGTCTTTTGTATAACTTAAATAAATAGGCGTTTCCATTTCTCGCGCTTTATTCAAATAAATTTTGTCTTTATATTTGGTTTTAGCATTGACATCATAGTTTGCAGTATCTTTGATGTTATGATGTTTTTTCACCATAAAATCTAATAAATCTTTCTCTCTGTCACCATAACCGCAAATAACATCAACAGCACAAGTTAAACTAGCCGCTCTCGCCGCCGCACTATCATTTTCAGTATAAGCATATTGATTAGGAAATTCGGTTTTATCATTGCCAATATTCCAAACTGCCATTTGCACAAAACGATTATTACCGCGCAACGATTGTTTTTTAATTATTATTTTACTCGCTTTAACAGATGATTTTGGCGCGACATAAATCGGGTCAAGTAATTTACTATTAATATAGGTTGCGCTATTTTTAATAGCGGCTTCTAAATCTTTAGCGACTGCTTTTTGACATTTGTCATTATTATAAAAATCTTCATAAAGCTGATACAGTTCATTAATGGTGATTACATCGTCAGATAATTGACTTTGTAAAAAGTCATACCACGCTTTTGCACTTTGCAAACTGTGTAATTTTTTTAAAAATTTAGCACAAGCACTGGTTTCTTTGCCACTTATCGCTAATGATTCTGGAATCGCGGTAATATAGTCATTCACAAAAGTATTTTGTCCAAATCGGTCTAAACGCCCTAAACGTTGTAACCAATTTTCTGCATGAGTAAATTCAGTGACCATTTTGTCGCAACTAATATTTAATGCCGCTTGAATAATAGGGCCACTACGCAATACATCATAGTTATGCTGACCGTATTCATTAAAATTATCAAATACGCTATTAAATAATTCTTGTTTATGTGACTTTGTAAAATAGCCATGAAATAAAATCGCGTTTTCTCGCGCTTGGTTTTCAATAAAACTTAATTGAGCGGTAATGGCGGTATTACTAATGACAAAAGTATTTTTTGGTTGAAGTTGATATAAGGGATTTTCGTTATCGGCTTTAGCATCATCAAATTTAACAAACTCAATATTGTATTGGCTTTGATTAAAACTGTTAATTCCAATTATATCATTTTTATTTAAGCGCAAAACGTCTTTAATAAAATAATAATTAGGCGTAGCAGACACTAACAATGTTCTTGCATTTTCTTGTTGATATTTCTTACATTCCACCAATTCAGCAAATAATAAATTAAATGCACGCATGGTAATATATTCGTGAAATTCATCAAATACAATATGAGAGTCCATATAAGTAATTAAACTATCTACTAAACGATGTGTAGTAATACTATTAATGACTTGGTCTATGGTAGTTATAACTATTTCACCTGAAAATAATTCGTTTTCAGGGGTATCAATCGCTTCTCCTTGAAAAAGTATTTGTTTAAATTCACCTGTATAAATTTCGATTTTACTATTGGGCAAATAATTTTCTGAGGTTAAATCTTTGAATAAACCTTGACAGACTTGTACACGCGGACAAATCCAAATAATTTTTTTCACGTTGGTTTTTATTGCCCATTCCAAAGCAATTTTTGTTTTACCACAACCCGCAGGGCCTCTTAATATGCCTATATTGACTTCTTCAGCGGCTAAATCGGTGGCGGCAATAGTTTGTTGTCGGTTTCTTTCGCTGTTGGGGTAATTTAATTCAAAGCGTGATAAACAATCTTGAATAGCAATAGTTAAACCTTGTTCTTTCACTAAGGCTTTATCTAAAAGGCTATCAAGTGTTTTTTCTGTAATGTGTTGATTTAATTCTTCTCGGCTTAATTGTGAAATTAATCTATCGGCTGTAATAACGGCTGTTCTCAGTAAATTATTTAACGCATTTGTGCTGATATTCTCTAAATAATCATCGTTATTATAGTATTTATAATTAGGGAAATTTAAACCTGTTAAGCCATCAATTCGGTGTTCATCGGCTCTTGCTAAAAAACCGTTTAATTCAAGTTCTGATTCAGCAGAATACGCGTCTAATAAATCGTTAATTTGTTTTATTGTTTGTGTAAAAGCTGAGAATATAAGACCGAAATCAGTATCACCCACATTTTTCTTTAGTTTTTTGTAAATACAGGCAAAATCTTTAAATTCGCTTTCGGATTTACGAAAGGGTTTTCTATGATGCCAGTATAGCGTGTGTTTTATGCTGTTTTTGTTTGCTATGTTAATTGCTTGATAATTTTCATCATTTAATAAGTGGTAAAGTAATAGCGATATTTCATTATGCCTTGGGTGATTTTCAAACCAGCCTTCTTTTAATGCTTTATCAATATGATGCCCGTCTTCTGGTATTTCATTAATTACTGTTTTTTTGGTTTTATCTAAAATCCATTTTTGAAATAATGGGTCGAGTTTGCCAATATCATGCAAACAACCTGCAATAAAAGCGGTTTGTTTAATTGTGTGATTCATTGAAGTTAAATTGAATTTTTCAATGATTTGGCTGGCTAAATAAGCAACTGCAAATAAATGTTGGCTTAATACTTGTTTTTGGGTATTGGCGTAATAGTTTTCGATATTAATAGTTAAGGTAGCCATAATAATTTTTTGATGGGTTTAATTGAGGGGAATAGCGGCGTTTAGAGAATTGGCAATGACTTTATCAAGCCGTTGATGTTTAAAAAAAGACTTAACAACCACCAGCTTTTAGCTGGTGGGTTGTTAAGTCTTTTTCTATTAAAGCTTTCATGAAATTTTATATTGAACTTTTTTCTCAGTTCGCTCTAGTTTCTGCGTAATTTTGAAGTTACGCAAAAACCTCCCCCCTTTTTCAAAGGGGGGGAAATCTATCCTTTTTATCGTTTGATAATACTGGATTGCGTAACTTGAGTTAGTCAAACAAGCGGTGATAAGCCCGCGCTGACTCTTCAGCCTCGTTATCAAACAAGCCACCGATAACGGCGAGTAAATCCGCGCCAGCGTTTAATAGTGCTAAGCCATTGCTGGGTAAAATGCCCCCGATAGCCACAATCGGCACAGTTAAACGCTGTTTAGCTTCAATTAAAGTTTCAAGCTGGGCAGGCGCTGCTAAGGGTTTTGAATTAGACGGAAAAAATCGCCCAAACGCCACATAAGTCGCGCCTTGCGCCTGCGCCGTTAAAGCCCGTTCAACTGAGTTATAACAAGACACGCCAATAATCGCCTCTTTGCCTAATACCGCTCGCGCCCTTTCAATATCGCCATCGTCTTTGCCCAAATGCACGCCGTCCGCGCCGATAGTTTTGGCTAAGGCAACATCATCATTAATGATTAAGGGGACGTTATGCGCGTGACATAAGCCAAGTAAAGCTTGTGCATACTGCGGCGCGTTGTTTGAATTTTTATCGCGGTACTGCACCACTACCGCGCCACCTGCAATGGCAGAACTGACTTCGCTTAATAATTGTGCTTGGTTGTTAAATTCGTGGTGTGTGCGGGTAATGGCATATAAGCCACGTTGAGGAAAGTTCATCGAGATACTATGTTTAGATGGGTTTTCATTTTATCGTAGAGACGTTGCACCGCAACGTCTTAAAGCACACGTCACAATGAAAATTCATTCAATTTCAGTCCAAAAAAACCGATTAGGATTTAATTGACCCGTGCCTGTGCGATAGGCGTGTTTGAGCGTGTTCCAAGTATATTCCTGCGCTTCGGTAATGGCAGGCATGGGAGATAAACCTTGCGCCATCAATCCTGCAATACTTGCAGATAAAGTACAACCTGAGCCGTGATAACTGTTCGCTAAACGCTCCCAAGTATAACTTTCCCACAATTTTTCTTGATAATACAAGCTATTGCGTACATGCTCAGTCGGCTCACCCGTGCCTGTTAATAAGGCATAATCGCAACCGTATTCCAATAAACGCAAACCACAGGCGTTTAAATCATCCAAACCTGTGAGTTGACGCGCTTCATCTGTATTAGGTGTCAGTACAGTAGTTAAGGGCAGTAATTTAGTTAAAATTACCTCAATTAATGCCTCAGTTGCCAACACTGTACCACCACCTGCCGCCAATACGGGGTCTAGCACCACGGGAATGTTGGGATATTGACTAATGATTTCATGAATCGCTAAAGCCGTTTCTACATGACCAATCAGTCCAATTTTAAATACCTGTACAGGCAAATCAGCCAATAGCGTTTGCGCTTGATTGATAATGGCTTGGGGCGATTGCGGGATGAGTTTTTTAACGTTATGGGTGTCTTGCTCGGTTAAAGCGGTAATCACACTGCTAGCATGGCAACCGTGACTAATTAAGGCTTCACAGTCTGCTTGCAGACCCGCGCCGCCGCTGGGGTCATGTCCTGAAAAACATAAAACGATAGGTCGATTAGTTGCCATTGGGGATAATTGGAATTAAACGAAGAAGACTCATTATCCACAAAAAACACAAAAAGCACGAAAGAGCGAGTCCAAATTTTAATCGCCTATTTTTCGTGTCTTTCGTGCTTTTTGTGGATAATTAAAATGGTTTGTGTAATTAATTAAAAATAGTTTCAAATGAATAACCATGAACGCCCAGTATTTCTTTTAAACGTTTTAAACCATCCATTTGTATTTGTCTGACTCGCTCACGGGTCACCCCTAATTCATGGGCGACTTGTTCTAAAGTGGCATCTTCATAACCACATAAACCATAACGTCTGCAAATCACCTCACGTTGTTTTTCGGGTAATTCAAATATCCAACCGTTAATATTTTTTCTAATCCCATCGTCTTGCAGTTTTTCAGCCACGCACACACAATCTTCACTGGGAATAATATCCACTAAGGGTTTTTCAGTTTCATTATTGGCAAAGATGTCAATTGAAGTAATACGTTGATTAAGCTCCAGCATTTTTTCAACTTTTGCCGCTGGTTTATTAACATAATCAGCAATTTCAACAGCAGTGGGTTCGTGGTCTAATAATTGGGCTAATTGCCGTTGCGCTTTTAAATAAGTATTCATTTCTTTAACGATATGAATCGGCAAACGAATAATGCGGGTTTGATTCATTAATGCCCGTTCAATCGTTTGGCGAATCCACCACGTTGCATAAGTAGAAAATCGAAAACCTCTATCAGGATCGAATTTTTCAACGGCTCTAATTAAACCTAAATTACCTTCTTCAATTAAATCTAATAAGGGCAAACCCCGATTTAAATAACGCCGTGATATTTTAACCACTAAACGTAAATTACTTTCTATCATCACATTACGCGCCGCTTGATTACCGCGCAGCGCACTTTTGCTATAACTCTTTTCTTCTTCGGCGGTGAGTAGGGTGGATTGATTTAATGCGTTTAAATAGGTTTGGGTGGCATCAAATTCAGTAGTGGAGCTTTTGGCTTTTAAATTAAGTCCAATTTTTTCGCCCAGCATAGCAACCGCATCAAAATCCTCATCAAAAACAAATTCGTCTTCTTCACAAGGGATGTCGATGTCGTCATCGGCTAGTTCTATCAGTTCTTCAATCATAATGAATTCCTTGGTGGGGGGTGATTTCGCAAGGTGTCAATTAAGGGTCGGATAGAAGTTCGAGCGGATTGATGGCTTTACCATTTTTTCTGATTTCAAAGTGTAGAACTGTACGTTTAATGCCTGTATTGCCCATTTCAGCAATTGCTTGACCTTGCACAACCTCTTGTCCTTCGCTGACTAACAATTGTCCATTATTGCTATAAGCACTCAGATACTCATCGTTATGTTTAATAATGAGTAGTTGTCCAAAACCAATCAGTCCCGCGCCACTGTGTACCACTGTACCCGCCGCACTGGCTCTAACAGGTTGTCCTTCAAGTCCTTCAATATCAATGCCTTTGTTAGTTGCTTCAGAAAATCTGCCTACCACCGCGCCTCGTAACGGCCACTTAAAGTTTAACTTTAACATACTTCCGTTATCAATTGAAATACTTGATTTTTTCTCTTCAAGGCTGGGTGATTTTTCAGCAAATTGAGGCGTTTTTTGATACACTGGCAAGTTATTTTCTGCTGGCTTTTCAGGCTCTTTGGGCGCGATTAGACTAATTTTTTGACCGACACTGATGCGATAAGGCGGCGCGATATGATTCCATTGCGCTAAACGTTGATAATCCTCACCTGACATCACCCCAATCGAATATAAGGTCTCACCCGCCATAACCTCATGATAAAGCGGTTTGCTTTGTTCAAGGGTTTGCGGGGGTTCTGGCAAGGCAACAACTGGTTTTTTAGGTGCGGGTTTAACCGCTTGCACAGGTTGCTCTATGGTTGGTTGTGTTTCTTGAATTAATTCTTCAGCACAACCTGATAATAATAGTGTGCAAACAATAAAATAATAAGTCAGTAATGAACAAAAACGAGACATAGTTTATTTGGGTAAGAGAATTTTTTTAGCTAAATTAATTTTCGAGGCTAAATAATCTGAGCCGCCACGGTCGGGATGATTTTTTTGCATGAGTTTTCGATGCGCTTCAATAATAGCTTGTTTGCTGGCATTGGGTTGTAGTCCTAAGACCTGATAAGCCTCAGCTTTGGACATGCTTTGTTCATTAACAGATGATGAACGGGTATTAGCCTTATTAAAACCTTGCCATAAATTGTGTAATCTAGGCGCGTAATATAAAAGCGTAGGTATTAAGCGTAATATTGAAACAATGAATACACCAATCAGTGCTATAACAGCATTTAAATGACCAGTTATTATTAATAGTAATAACGTAATCAGTATCGTTATGAGAATTAAACGTTTAGTGTATTTTTTTAAAAAGGCGGGGGCTTTTTTTAATAAGGGTCTACCATAAATTAACGCAAAAATAATAAAAATCAGTAAATACAAACGAATCACCAGTGCCGCTCCGTTAGGTGTTTGTAAAAATTAATAGCATAATAGCAGGCGAATTTTGCAATAGATTGCTTTAACTATTTTATGTCAATCACTACAACACCTTTATTGGGTTTTGTTGCCGCTAGTGGCACAGGAAAAACCACTTTATTGAGCCAATTAATTCCTTTGCTGAAACAGCAAGGATTAAGAATTGGTGTCATCAAACACAGCCATCATGATTTTCAAATCGATCAAGTGGGTAAAGACAGTTATCGTTTGCGTGAAGCGGGGGCTGTGACCACTATGCTGTGTTCGCCTTATAGACGCGCTATTATCACCGAACACACTGAGCGGCGCGAACCTAGTCTGCATGAAGAACTGCAACACTTGGCGGCAACGACCTTGGATTTAATTTTAGTTGAAGGTTTTAAAAACGAAGCTTTTGCCAAAATTGAACTGCATCGCACTGAACTCAATTGCCCACTACTCTATCCAAACGATAGTGATATTATCGCGCTTGCCTCAAATGGCAAACTCGCTACGTCTGCTTATTTAACACAGCTTGACCTCAACCAGCCTGATAGCATTGCCCAGTTTATCCTTAACGACTTTTTGAGAAATTATGCGCGACCCTTGTAGCTTAGAAAAACAACCTTTACTGACCTTATTAGAGGCATTGTATGCTATTAAAAATTCGGTACAGTCTGTTGTTGATATAGAAACCGTACCACTTGCCAAAGCTTTAGGACGTGTTTTAGCGTTTCCTATTAACTCGCCTATGCACAGCCCACATTATAGAAGCTCTGCAATGGATGGTTATGCCTTTGATAGCACTGCACAAACTGAGACGGCATTTGCGCTACAGTTAGCAGGTATCGCTTATGCGGGTAGACCCTACACTGAAACTTTAAGCAAAGAGCAGTGTGTGCGCATTTTTACAGGTGCAGTCGTCCCTGATGCAGTAGATTCGGTGGTCATGCAAGAAAAAGTACAACTTCAAGGCGAGTGGGTACATTTTCCAGCGCATACGGCTTTTCATCAAAATATTCGTGAAATCGGCGAAGATATTAGCCAAGGCGATCGTTTGGTCAGAGGAGGTAAAAAACTCACCGCCATAGATATTGGTCTGCTTGCCTCAGTGGGGATTAGTGAAGTCACTGTTAAACGTGCCGTCAGTATTGCTATTTTTTCAACAGGCGATGAACTTGTGCCACTAGGACAACCCTTAGCACTAGGACAAATCCATGATAGTAATCACTATTTATTACACGCACTCTTGCAAGACCCTTGTCATCAGTTAATTGATGGCGGCATTATTGCCGATGATGTCAAACAATTAGAAGAACATTTTCTTGAAGCCGCCAGCCAGTACGATGTCATTATCAGCACAGGTGGCGCGTCGGTAGGGGATGCTGATTATGTGAAAAAAATTTTACAACAACGCGGCTCAATCTATTTTTGGAAATTAGCAATCAAACCGGGTAAACCCTTTGCTTTTGGAAAACTGGGCAATAGCTATTTTTTTGGACTCCCCGGCAATCCTATTGCTGTTATTGCCACTTTACGTCAACTGGTTTTACCTGCCTTGCAACAACTCACAGGTACAAGTGTCACCAATCCGTTTCGTCTTAGCGCGATTTGTACTTGTAATTTAAAAAAATCAGCAGGACGACAAGATTTTCAACGCGGTATTTTAACTCAAGATGCCAATGGTGATTTTCATGTCACCTCAGTGGGGGCGCAGGGGTCGCATTTATTATTTGCGATGAGCAGAGCGAATTGTTTTATTATTCTGCCTATAGAATGCACAGGTGTCAGCGCAGGTGAGCGGGTAATTGTTGAACCCTTTGCTTTAGATATTCAACAAGGCTGAGAAATGAACATGGAGTGCAAGCTTTGCTTGCGCCTGCACTCCTGTCAAACTTACATACCCGCCAAAATAACGCGTTTTACCGCATCCAAACTGGCATCAATGGTCACAGGTTTAGCGTCTGCACATTGCAACATCGCAATATCGGGGTCTTTAATGCCGTTGCCTGTTAAAGTACAAACAATAGTGCTACCTTCGGGGATTTTACCTGTGCTGATGTCATGTAACGCGCCAGCCAGTGAAGTTGCCGAAGCAGGTTCACAAAACACCCCTTCATATTGCGAAAGCATTTTTTGAGCGGCTAAAATCTGTTCGTCAGTAAATTTATCAAACCACCCGCCTGATTCTTTCTGCACTTGCCACGCTAAATCCCACGATTGCGGATGACCAATACGAATCGCAGTCGCCACCGTTTCAGGATTATCAACCATTGCACCCAGCACAAACGGCGCGGCTCCAGCGGCTTGATAACCACACATCACAGGACGGTTACTGCACACTCTGTCAGTAGCGTATTCTTTATAACCTTTCCAATAAGCCGTGATATTGCCCGCATTACCCACAGGCAAACAATGAAAATCAGGTGCAAAACCTAATTCATCGACAATTTCAAAAGCGGCGGTTTTTTGACCTTCAATACGGAACGGATTGATTGAATTGACAATCGTTACTGGCGCGTAATCAGCCACTTCTTTAACCAGTGCCATACCTTTATCAAAATTACCGTTAATTTGAATGATAGTGGCGTTATACATCAACGTTTGCGCTAATTTACCCAAAGCAATTTTGCCTTCAGGAATTAACACAAACGCTTTAATGCCAGCTCTGACCGCATAAGCCGCCGCCGCCGCTGAGGTGTTACCTGTTGAAGCGCAAATAATCGCCTGACTACCCGCTTCCACCGCTTTAGTGACTGCCATGGTCATACCACGGTCTTTAAACGAACCCGTAGGATTTAAGCCTTCAAATTTAACGTAGATTTTTACGTCTCTGCCAATTAAACGTGGAATGTTGTGCAGTTCAATCAACGGAGTATTGCCTTCGCCCAAGCTGATAAAACGAGTGCTATCGCTGACAGGCAAACGGTCTTTATAACGGGCAATCAAGCCAGTGTAATGCGTCATGAGAATATCCAAAAAGTGTAAAACTGACTATTTTACTGTAAAGCGCGACTAAATAGTCATGCAACATGAGTCGCGGCATAGTAGTACAGCTATTTTTTAACTATCGAAAATTAATTAGGCAGTGCTAAACATAAATATAAGCTTGTAGAGACGTTGCATTGCAACGTCTCTACTAAAGATAATCTATTAATATAGATGGCAATCATTACAAACTATTCAAATCATCAGGTAAAGCAAAGGTAATTTCTTTACCTTGCCATCTCGCCTGACCAATAGTTGTCCATGAGCCTGCAAAGTTTTTATGCAATTGATCATAAACCCACTCACTAGGCGCGTTAATAGGTTTGTATTTAATATTAATAATGGTTTTATCCAAATCTAAACCTAATTCATGACCATAAAAGGCAGTGACTTTCATAATAAACTTTTTTAAACGAATATTATTAATCGTGGTAGTCACTGCAATATTGGCCCACATAGAATGCACCCGTCCCCAATTAGGCGCGAGTAATCGTCCTTGTTCATTAACAAATGGAAACCAATGTTCTACACCGTCTTCACCAGTATAAGTGAGCGCGATAATATGGTCATAACCCATAAAATGGTCGTGAACATATAAAGCATGAGGCGTAATCCCCACAAATAATTGCGACATTAGAATTAAAGCATTACTGGCTTGTGAGACAGGTACGCTAATCGGTGACTGTTCAATCTCCCAATTAACCCGATAAAAGATACCGTAGTGAAGAGTGCTATTTAATTGTAAGAAAGCTAAAGCCACTAATACTTTATAGAGTTTTCTAGCAAAAGCTTTAGGTTTGCGACTCGCGTATTGTTCAAAAATTTTAGTATATAAAGTGGTATCTTCTAATTTTTCACTGATTACACAATCAGCCGTGCAAGTCACTCTGGCTCTATTATCAGCAATAGTGCGGTATTTTTTTTCTGCATAACTCGAAATTAAGGGTGCGTTTAATAATAAGCCAAATAATTTTAAATAACGGCTGTGTTTTAAAATCTGACTATAGGTTTTTACCCCTGCATACACTTGATTATTATTATCCAAAGCGTATAAATCAGTTAATAAAGTTTCAGGACTAATAGTAGCTAAAGCGGGATAATTGCTGGCGTATTGTTGTGCATTTTTAAAATCAATGGCTTTGAGTATATCAAAATGATTAATGATTAATACAGTGCGATTACATAAAGGGCAAAGCTGGTCGTAAAATACCGTTAATGTCGGCTGTTTTAATACAAAGAAATTGCCTATTACTCGCCACCAAGAAAAGGGTACTAATAAAACATAACAGCTCAGCATTCCCAAGCCAAAAGGATAGATATTAAGTGAAATCGTAATCCCTAAATGTAAGCTCATGCCGACTAATAAATAAATCGGTCTTAATTGTTTTTTATTAAAAAAGAACATAAAACTAAATTGGAATACTAAAATAGTATAGCCAATTATCTTTTCTAAGCTTTCACAATTAAGTAATACTGACATGTCTAAAGCAGACACATAATAAGGTTGCGTTGAAGGTAGCCAAGAACCTAAACCATTACGCCAATGCTGAGCAAACATTTTATGAATCGCTGAATCAAAATATAACCAACCAAAAGCCATTAATACGGGTAAATAATACGCTAATGCCGATACTGTGGGCTTAGTATATTGGCTATAATGCGTAAAAGGTGTGCTGAGTTTATAGCGCAAAGTATCTAAGGAAAAAGCTTTATTGGCGGGCATAAATATCAAAAAGAAACCAATGCCTATCATAAAAGTATCAAAACCGCCGTCAAAATCACGTTGCATAGGGGTGAAATTAACAAAGAGTATCCAAAAGATATAATTAGCAATCACTGCAAATTGATAGCGATAACCTAATAATAAAAACGTAGCGACTATGCCCCAAAGGCATAAAAAGAAAGGAATAGCAGGGAATTCGACATCTAAATACGGAATCGGATCGAAAATTAAATGATTAAAATACAAAAGAAATAAGATTTCTTGCAAAGTCACCAAGCTATAAAGGATACGAAATAAGCCAATAGCGGTGGCGGGGACTTGTTTAGCGTGTAGCTGTAGAAGTTTTTGAATAATAATCTGATACATAAACGCTCAAATCGAGAGGTAAAAACGTACAGATTATAAGGGAAGTTTATAAAAAAGCAGGGAAGAATTGAGGGCTAAAATAAAAATCGCCATCCACTCTTTTAAGTGGATGGCGATTACACAAGCGAAGTCAGGTTTGTTGACGCTTATTGTTGTTCGTCGTCTGGGTGTGGAGCAAATACCCATTTTGTTAAGAAATAAACAGCTGCTATAACGACAACAGCACCAACCATACCAGCTGGTGTTTTTAATGTTTCGGTCAGATCTAAGATGAAACCCATGTGTGTTCTACCTATGTTTTTGTATTTTGAAAATTGCTAAGTGCTTAGCAAATGGAGGTTGCATGATAGTTATGAAAATCACAAGAAAAAAACGCCTGTAATTTTCTAAACGCTTTAGACAAACTGTTGATATGACATTTAAGAGTCGCGTCAACTGTTATTTAGCGTTCATATAGCACTGCTAACTCTCAGTGCTTCTTCTAAAAAGAAGTGCTGGCATTATAAACGATGTGTTAGCATCATCAAACGGTTTCTTTGAATAAGGCTAAGCTTTTTGTGTCTTTTGACACAGTAATGGCTAGTTTTTTTTGCCGCAATGCCGCCTAAATCACTAGGGTTGAACTATTAAGCCCTAAGCAAATTTAAAGCTCGATAGCAAGCTTGCGATAGTTTAAACTCTCTGCTCTAAACGAAAACATCAGGGGAGCTATAATGATAAAAAAATACGTTAAAATACTGCCGCTCGCAGCCATTTTTTTGGCAATGACAGCACAAGCAGACATCGAACTTGCCGACAATTCCACCATTTTAGGTAAATGGAAAATGCACGATGAGTCAATTAAACTGCACGGCGACAAAAAACATGTTGATGTCACATGGGAATTTAAACCCGATTTTACTTTACAAACCACACTCGAAGATAAACAAGGTCGAGTGAGCGATATGAAAATCGCCATTAAATACTCAATTGAAAATGGCGGTATTAAACGGCAAACATCACCCGGTAGAGAAAAATATGAACTCTGCAAGGTGGTTGAAAGAGAAGGTAACGAAATGGTTTTAAAATGTACCTATTACTTCTATCTAACAAAAACTAATTAATTAAGGGGTATAACAATGATAAGTGGGATGGTAATGATTTTTGTAGCTTTATGGATATACCAATCAGCTATGAAAGCAAAAATTGATAACGTATTAATGTGGGTTGCAGGTGGCGCAGTTACATTTTTCGTTTTAGTATTTTTATTCCAATATATTAACATCAATATATTGGAATCCTTTAGAGCCAGTGAAGGCGGTAGTGCCTATGAAGCCATTAATGGCGCGGACAGAAAAAACGAAGGCGACTTTACAGGTTTTGCTGGGGTATTAAAATCGCTTTATGAAGAGTTATCACCTTCTATTATTAGCTTTTTAGTGATTGCCTTTTTGCGTGTTAAGTTCATCACCAAAGAAGCAATTAATGCCTCTACTTTATTGGGTGGACTCAAAGAAGTCTTTTCAAATATTAAAGGTAGCTTTAAAGATTCTGCTAATTAAGTTTTTAGCAATCGGTATTAAAATTAAAAAAAGCTCAAGCTTTGCTTGAGCTTTTTTTTGCAAATTAAATTACAAAATAATCGATACTAGAAAAATTAAACTGATTACAAAAATGACTATAAAGGCAACACCTACGATAATATAGGACTTGAGTGAGCCTTGTTGAAAATCACGCTCTCTATTTTCGCTACTCTGCACGCCAATAACAGCGGATAAAACACTTTTTATCACTTGTATGGTACTTGGCTTTGACATTATTTTCTCCTCACAAATAAAAAGATAATAAAGCCTTGTTGATTTTTATGCAATGCTTGTGTCTGAATCAGGATGTTCAAGATTATAAGATTTACAGGATTTATCCTGTGAATCTTGAAATCCTATAAATCCTGATTCAGACAATAAAAAGTAGTTATAATTTATTTTAGATTTAACACGCAAACCACTAAGGATATATGATGATTACTTCTTTTAAAACCGAAGGCTTAAAAGCTGGTTTTGATTTTGATATTGCATTAGAAAAAGATAAACCGATTTATTGTTTTATTGGTAAAAATGGCATTGGTAAAACGCAATTATTGGAGAATATGGCGAAAGGGTTGATATTTTCGCATTCTATTTTTAAAACTGATAAGGAAACTCAGCCATATAGATACAAAAAAATGTTTTCTATTTATAATATTTACGAGAACTTTAAAAAAACAGATTTAGAGTTACCATTAGAATTTTCTATTAATAAAGAATTAATTAAAAATACAAAAGCTATAGTAGGTAGCTCGTGGAGCATTATAGAGTTTGGGGATATTTATAAGTGGCAACATAGTCGTTTTGTTTGTGATAAGCCTATTGTTTTTATTGGTGCAAAAAATAGAGGATTTACTAAGAACGTTGATACTAACAATGTCAAATTACTTTCTGATGCACAGAATCGTTTTGTTGAAAGTTTTGAACGCACCTTAAAATATCTAAATGGCGGTGGATTAGAACAAGAGGAAATAGCA
>JBAQSX010000149.1:0-15466 GCA_049296695.1 Methylococcaceae bacterium
AAATCATGGTTTCTATTCTCTGTGTTAAAGAATAGCTCGCGGTTTCCTAAAAACCATGTTTCAATGCAAATAGTTTGGGTGATTATATGAAAATCATAAAATAATTCTGGAACGATTAATCGTTCACCCATTAATTTATTTATTTTTTCTTTTTTTACTTGTGCCGTTTCATCATCTGTATCAATAATCAATACTAAGTGGCGATAATTACCCCATTCGTTAATATCAGCGACTGCATAAGCTAAGTGATTTATTATTTGTGGATAACCCATACCACTGAAAATATAGTAATGATTTTTTACAGCTTGTTCTGCTTGGTTAATTTCAAAAAACTGTGGTAATAAGAATTTCAACCATTGCGAATATATTATTTTCTCAGTTTTTCCTTCAACTAGAAAATAGATATTATTCATAAGTAATCCCATCTGTATATTCATGTAAATTAATTAACTGCATGAATTTTTCATGTTTAGATTTTCCAATACCCAGCTCTTTAGCATCAATAACTTTTACTACACTTCCTTTTCGAGTAACGACTTTCCAATATTGAGTATCAATTGCGTTAATAATATAAGGGTGATGACTAGTAATAATAAATTGTAAGTTACGCTCAGATGCTAAAATACTTGAGGTGATTTCATTAATACAATTAATCCCTAAACTATTTTCAAATTCATCAATTAAAATAACTGAACCATCAGCACATAAATATAATTCAGCAATATGTGTTAATGTCTTTAACATTCCTAACGACATTTGTTCTTCATGTATCAAATAATCAACATATTTTTCTTTAATAGCAATTGAAATATAATTAGTATTTGGCGACAAACTTGAAAGCGTATCAACAATTAAATCTTCTACATGAGGGAATATGTCTATAAATAAATATTTTATTTCTTCAAATATATCAGGAACGTTTTTGCGGCATAAATATAATTTTTCAGCTATTGTTTTTATATTACTTCTAATAAAATGTATGTCAGATTTAATTAATTTATTTTTTAAATCTTTAAAACTTACAACTTCATTTTTAATGCGAAAAACATCATTAGTAATTATTCTATCAAAACTTTCATAAACGACTTGTATAGTTGAGATTTCTTTAAATAAAAAAAGAATACTAGAATTACGAGGCAGTTGCACTATTTGTTTATTATCAAAGTAAATGCCATCGTTATTTCTATCTATAATTAATTCATCATTAATAAATAACTGTTCATAATAGATAGGTGGATTATTCCAGTTTGTTTTTGGATAAGATTCAAATTCAAATAAATTTCCTGAAGTTATTTGCCCCTCAATTTCACCCCGCCATTTGTAATTAACTCCTTCATTAACAGTAAATACAATTTCCCATTTAAATCCAGCTATAAATGTACCTTTGGAAAAATCTTTTAAATTAAGTAAAGCATTCAATATTTTTGTTTTACCCACACCTGACACACCCACTAATAAAGTCAATGGCTTAAATTCCATTAACTCAAGTTTCCAATTTATCGACTGGTCTTCGTAAATCAGTGATTTAATATACATGGTGCAATCCTATTGAATAACTATTATTCTACATTGGGCTAGTAAAACTAGCCCAACAAAGCATTAAACTAATATAATTGGTTCATAACTAGTATCAGTGGTACTGGCAACATGTTCAGAAACTTCTAAATCAAAACCCGATAATGCCACATATTTCTTTTGTGTGCCTAATACCTTTAACTTATGCACCCCTAAATCAGCCAATATTCGCGCACCCGTTCCCGTGGTGCGCCAATCAAAATCAGCGGTTTTATTTAAACTACAACCATTATCTTCTAATTGATAACCATAAATTAATTCCGCCAAATCTTTATTGGTTTCACTTTGACGAATTAAAACTAAAACCCCGCGTCCTTCCTCGGCTATTTTTTGCATGGCTAAGCGAATGGGCATATTACAATCACTCCGTTTAGAACTTAATACATCATCAAGCCAATTCCGTGCATGAACCCGAACTAATACAGGTTCATCACCCGATATATTACCCATCACTAAAGCGAGGTGTAGATTATTATCGTTTCTGTCTTGATAAGTAACTAAACGAAATTGCCCAAATTCAGTGGGATATTGACACTGACTAATACGCTCTAAAGTATTTTCATTTTGAATGCGATAATGAATTAAATCGGCAATTGTACCTATTTTTAAATCATGTTCTTTTGCAAACTGTTCTAAATCAGGGCGACGCGCCATAGTACCGTCTTCATTTAAAATTTCGACAATAACCGCCGCTGGTTCAACCCCTGCTAATCGCGCAAAATCACAACCCGCCTCAGTATGTCCCGCACGATTTAATACCCCACCCGCTTGCGCCATTAAGGGGAATATATGACCCGGTTGCACTAAATCTTCGGCTTTGGCATTATTAGCCACAGCGGCTTGAATTGTTTTAGCTCTATCAGCGGCCGATATTCCCGTAGTAACCCCCGTTGCCGCTTCAATTGAAACCGTGAAATTAGTCGAATGTGGCGTTTTATTTTCATTGACCATTAATGGTAAACGTAATTGAGCGCAACGTTCTTGAGTTAAAGTTAAACAAATTAAACCCCGTCCATAACGCGCCATAAAATTAATATCTTCGGCTCTGGCAAATTGCGCCGCCATTAATAAATCGCCTTCGTTCTCGCGGTCTTCATCGTCCATGATAATGACCATTTTACCTTGTTTTAAATCATCAATAATTTCTTGAGTGCTATTCATTATAGTGTCAATTTTCTATTTAAAATGAGGGGGATTATGTCACAAGTCAGTCTCTATAGCTTAAAATTTATAAATTCGATATAAAAATTCATAAATTCGATATAATACTTGTATCAAACTAACTGAGGTATCGAGACAAAAATATGTCAAAACTCTATCATTGCACCACCAATGGAAAAGTATGTCTGATGTTAAATGGAATATTAAGACATATCCCCAATATAGAAGTCTATAACCGTTTATTTAGTATTCCATTTAATACAACTGTCATGATTCAATATGACAGCGCGTCCCCTCCTGTTCCTGAAGGTATTCCATTAAGTCCACATGCCAAGCTCATTAAATCAGATAATGGTGGACACATTTTTTTTGTTGATGAACAAGGTGGAAAAATAGTAAAGCGACATATCACAAGTGCGGAACATTTTGAACAGCTTGGATTTGATTGGCATAAAATAGAAACCTTGCCATCAGATAAAGTTAATCAATATGAATGGGGGGAATACTGTATTGCTTAATGACAACGCAATAACTTAAAATAATGTTGTCTATGCTGTTTTATTACCACTCATAAAACCTGTTTTATTTAAGAAGTCTTCAGTAATTGTGCTGCATCCTTTGATTGATTGATTGCCTTGCATTAATCGCTCTAAATACCGCGCTAATAAATCTACTTCTAAATTAACGTTCGCGCCTATATCGGTTGATCCTAAGGTGGTTTCTTTTAAAGTATGCGGCACAATATTGATATTAAATACCGCGCCATTAATACTATTCACCGTCAAACTAATACCATTAATGCAAATTGAGCCTTTTTCGGCAATATATTTAGCTAATTCATCAGGGGCTTTAATTTCAAAACGAATGGAACGCCCGTCATTTTTTTTGTTGATTACTTTGCCAATACCGTCCACATGACCGCTGACAATATGTCCGCCCATGCGCGTGGCAGGGGTTAGTGCGAGTTCTAAATTAACGGGGGTATTAATGGTGGCATTATTTAATATAGTGCGCGATAAGGTTTCATTAGACACATCGGCGCAAAAATAATGTTCGCCCAGTTCAATAGCCGTTAAACACACGCCATTGACGGCAATACTATCGCCTAATTGCGCGTCTTTTAAATTTAATTTGCCTGTATTTATTTTTAAACGCACATCACCGCCGCGTTTTTCAATAGTTGCAATTTTACCAATGGCTAAAATAATTCCTGTGAACATAAAAACTCTTTAATTATTGTTTTAATAAATCACTAATACTAACAGTGCTGATTTGATGATTGAATAGCGATTGCTCACTATTACCTGTATTATTAAAAAATTCAACCGTGCCATTAATGGTAATAAGCCACACTTCTATCGCACCTTGCCCTAAATATAAACTGATTTTTTCTAACATTTCTTTGCGTGAATTACTGGGCGAGACGATTTCAATACAGAGTTCAGGTGCGTTTTGAAAAGGGGTTTCTTGCAAACTGTGCTTATTTAAAAAATCTAATGAACACCACGCCACATCGGCAACTTTAACGCCCTTTATTGTTTGCACTGAGCATTCAGTTATCACTTTACCTTTAGGTAATAAAGTACGTAATAAAAAGCTTAATTCGCTTTGATAATAACCGTGCAGATTAGTGGCGGGTGACATTATAATTTTGCCGTATTCGTTTAATTCTATTTTATAAGTTAAATCGTTTAACGATTTATCGGCTAAAACCTCTGACCATTGCATAACTTTTTCTCAAATGTTCAATATTCCCATTAATATAGCAAATATTTCATCGGTATTATGGGGAATAGTATAACTGTAAATATCTTTTTTAATGGTTTTAGTGGCTCGATTCAATAGCGCAAATTTCCAAACATCACCTAAAGTAATCGCGCCATAAACTGTATCAATACTGGCATTGTCTTCGTAATTATCCATTGCAATCAATTGCGCTACTAATTGATTAAAACCGCTATCTATATCTTTTCTTTTGGCTTCTATTATAATAATTTCTTGGCTAGTTTTTAATAAATAATCAAGCGAACCTGATAGTTTTTCATTAATGTAAATTGGATATTCAACGTTGATTTTTGTTGTTGAATGCTGGGTTAAGGCAATTAACAAAGGTGCTATTAAAAATTCACGTTTGGCAAGTTCTGAGCTGAGATTTATTTGTGCAAAAATACTATTATAATTATTATTGAGTTTGGTAATAATATCGCTGTCGTAATTATTTTGTGTGGGCAGGTTTAATTTTTCTATTGAAAATTGATAACCTAATTCTGTCACAATATCTTCGGTGCTTGCGGTCATGTCAAAATAATCGCTGAAGGTATATTTTTTGTTTTCGCTAAAAATACTGGTTTTCATGATTAATTGAGTGTGATGGTTTGCAGTTGACCAATAAAATGATTAAAACTTGGGTCTTCGATTGTTTGAATTACGTTTTTATCTAAAAAGGGTTGGCTGATTTTATTGTAATTCGCATATTTTTTAGCAGGTTGTACATTTTGAGGAAGTTTTATTGTTTGCAATGTTTTATAACAATCATGAATACAAGCTTTTGCTTGGTCATGACAAACAATTAACCAACATTCAAGTTGATGTACGCTAATAGCAAAAATAATGCTTTTTTTATATTGTTCATAAAAATTTGTTTGTCTACTATCTATTCTTTTAATTAATGAAATTTTAACTTGCTCAATTAATTCATTAACAGATAATTCATTATTATTTTCATCACGAAAATACACTCCAAACTTATTTGCATCTTCTTCTTTAGTTGTAATATCTGTATCAATATTAACAATAATAAATTGATGATTTAAGACATCGTTTCTAAAATCTTCTGATGTTAGATAATCTGTTATTATTTCCCATCCACCTTTTCCACTCAAAGGCAAATAAACAATTTCATCATCTAATTCTATGTTGTCAAAAAAACCACATAATATATTTTCAATAGTAATGTGGTCGGTAATACCTTCACCGACAATGCCAAATTTTTTCATAATAGTTAAAAGTTTTTAGGCAAACCGCCTAAATAGCCTCTTAATAGCGCGTAAGAGAGTTTTAAATCTTCTGGGCTATTATCGAATAATTCTAAAATTTGGGCTTTGGTGTAGGTTTTATCGTCTTCAAATAATTTTTCTAATCGTTCCCTTACGGCGGATTTTGGTTTGTCTTTTAATTCGATACGTTTGCAACGAGTATGCCCTTGTTTATTTCTGGAAACCACAAATAAACGTTGCTCATCATCACCTAAATCAATGCCATCTAATATGGCGGGATTATGGCTGGTGACAAAAAATTGTTTGTCATATTTTTTAGCTAAATCGCTTAACACTTTTATTAATTTTGTGCAGAGTTTTGGATTTAATGAAGTGTCTATATTATCAATGGCAAATATTTTTGGGGTGTAATTTGAAACCATTAAGGTGATATAAAATAAGACAAATAAAAAACCTTCATTAGCACTGCGTTGGTCAAAAGTTGTAGTTAAATAACGGTCTTGAATAGTGAGTTTTCTTTCTAAAGGCGATAATTCATTAGGAATAATTAAACTATCGTACCAATCAAATAATTCTAAATTTTCTTGAATATCAGTTAATTGCTCGGGCGATTCATATTGAATCACGCTTAATAATTTTAATAAACCTTCACCATTAATACCTAAAGGTTCTATTTGTGCTTCTTTTTCAAGATTGCGTAACGCGGTATTTTCTGGAGAGTAGATTATGAATTTTCCGAATTCACTTTTAAATTTATAAAATATACGAGATTCTTCTTTTATGTTGCTATCATCAAAATCGTCTTCAGTATCTGAAGCTCCTGTTGAATCCAATAGTTCAATAAATTTTAAAATTTCTTCGTTACGTTTTATTTCCTCAATTTTTTCATTACATAGCCATTTAGAATAAGGTTTATTATTATTTTTCAATGTATAGTTTTCAATAATGCCTGCACTTAAACTTATTTTAATTTCTTTTTCGCAATAACTTTTTTCAAAATTAGACCGCATCAATTTAGGCTCAGTAACTCTAATCCCACGAGAAGCTAAAAACTCATTATCTAATTTATTCGCTTCAGCCGCCGCCGCAAAAGTAATTGCTTCTAAAATATTAGACTTACCACAACCATTTTCACCAATTAATACATTCACGCGCCCAACGTCTAGTGTTAAGGCTTGAATAGATTTATAGTTTTCAATAGCTAATTGTGTAATCATATTTTTAGCAAATAGCTAAAGCTATTTGACTCCTGTTGTTTAACGATTATAAATTTCATCTTTTGATAAAGGTTCAAATGCTTTAACTAAACGTGGTGCTAAAAAACTTTTAGCAATTAAAGTCAATCTCAAATCCCCGCCTACTTGGCGCGTTTCTTTTAATTGCAATAACTTTTTATCATTCATGCTTTGCAACGCGCTGGGTAATTTAAATAATCCGCGTCCCTCATCACCTAAAATACATGGCGCGATATAAATAATATACTCATCTATTAAGTTACTTGTTAATAATGCGCCGTTTAAAATTGCACCTGCTTCAATTAACACGTTATTAATTTGTTTCTCGCCTAAAAAGGCAATAACTGCTTTTAAATCTAGGCGATTATTGATTTCAGGCAACACAAAAATTTTAAAACCTACATCAATTAATGGCTGGTGTTGTTTTAAATTTGTATTGCAAGTCAATAACCACGTTTCGCCATTTAACTGCGCCATTTTAGCAGTCAGCGGCATTTGCAACTGACTATCTAATATAACGCGAATCGGTTGCACCACGTTAATATCAGGCAAACGCACCGTTAAAGAGGGATTATCGGCAAGCACGGTATTAATCCCCGTCATAATTGCCGAACTTTGAGCGCGTAAATACTGCACATCGTGGCGGGCTAAATCAGAGCTAATCCATTGACTTTGACCATTCGCTAAGGCGGTGCGTCCATCTAAACTCATCGCTAATTTGCTGGTAACAAAGGGTTTTCCTGTGGTCATGCGCTGAATAAAACCGCGATTTAAGGCTTTGGCATCGGCTTCTAATACGCCGCAATCCACCGCAATCCCCGCGTTTTTTAAAGCGGTAATGCCACGCCCTGCCACTAAAGGATTAGGGTCTTGCATGGCAACCACCACGCGGCTGACACCCGCTTCAATCAAGGCGTTGCAACAAGGCGGGGTTTTGCCGTAATGACTGCAAGGCTCTAAAGTAACGTAAGCAGTCGCACCTTTGGGGTCTTGGCTGAGATTTTTTAGGGCATTGACTTCGGCGTGGGGCTGTCCTGCGTATTCGTGCCAACCTTCACCGATAATCGTTTGATTTTTAACGATAATACACCCTACGCGTGGGTTTGGGTCGGTGGTGTTTAAGCCTTTTCGCGCGAGTTGCAAAGCTCGCGTCATGTATTCACTGTCAATCATGACTTTTTAAACGTTCAATTAAGGCACTAAACTCGCTAACATCTTGAAAACTCAAATAAACTGAAGCAAAACGAATATAGGCAACATGGTCTAAATGGCTCAATTCCTCCATGACTTTTTCACCTAATTTTTGCGAATCAATTTCACGCTCACCTTTATCAACCAAAGCTTTTTTAATGCGATTGAGCGCGGCATCAATGGCTTCACTGCTCACGGGGCGTTTTTCCAAGGCTTTGACCATGCCATTGCGTAATTTCTTTTCATCAAAAACCTCACGCAAACCATTACGTTTTACCACAAACGGCAAACTCAATTCTGCCACTTCAAAAGTTGTAAACCGTTCTTTGCAAGTCATACATTCGCGTCGCCGCCGCACTTGATCGCCATCATTTGCCAATCGAGAATCTAGCACTCGCGTTTCTTGTGCTGCACAAAACGGACACCGCATAATTAAACCACTGTTATTTTGATAACCGAAATCGGTATTGAAGAATTAAGAAAGTGTTAATTTTATAACATTTAAGCCATAAAAGGTATGCTATTCTTTTGTATAAAATATAAAAAACAGAGTATTTATAAAAAAATATATCGTTTAAATTATTTAACAATTGAAGTTTTTATCAAAAAAAAATTTAACAATAATAATATTATATTTAAAATCCGTTCGCTCCTTTTATTAAAAATAAGTATCGATTGTTAGCAATCTGTTTGCGAATGTAGAGCGAACATCAGATTATTTAAGTTTTTCTTAGTTAAGGTATATCGTTCTATGGAATTCGTAATTATTTGCTTGTGGTGTTTATATTCAAAAACACAAAAAAAATCCTCCACAAGCCTTGCGGAGGATTTTAAAAAACGGTAATTATTTTTTTATAAGGACTTATGGTAAAGTCAACCTAAATGAGTTGCCTGTTATTTCAGTTCTGATATTAACCCAATAACGCCTTAATTTCAGGTATACAAGAACCGCAATTAGTCCCCGCTTTTAAACACACACCCACTTCTTGATAGTTTTTTAAACCTTGTTCTTTAATTGCAGTTTGAATGGTTTTCATCCCCACATTAAAACAAGCACACACAATCGCGCCCACATCAACCACACCCACAGGTGCTTTGCCTGTTAATAAAAATTTACGCTCAGTTATATTAATTTCGTCTTGGGCAAATAAACTCAGTAACCACGAACGCGATGGTAAATTATCTTGGGTACTAATAAATAATACGCTCTGTAGTTTATTATTAATAAATTGCGCGGCTCTATATTGCCCATGACTATCATCACGATAGTCTTGACTATTATCAGTATTAGCAAAAAAATCCCTAATGCTTTCAAAACTATTATTACCTGCTAATTCATAACGGTAACAGTGTTCGTTTTTGCTTTTAACCCAATAATCAATAGTATCAATTGCTAGATTATCATCTCTGGTTAATATAAATCCCTGCCACACAGGCGCGTAAGCTGAGATTTTGACAGGTGTGTGTTTGCTTTCGGGTTGTTTGGAAATGGGGTCAATTTCAGCATTGACTAACGCGCCCATGCGTCCTTGAGAGGCATATTGTGCCGTCCAGTGCATAGGCACAAAAACATTGCCTTGTCTTTGTCCTTGGCTGATTTGCACCCGCGCCAGCATTTTGCCCCATTGATTTTCAATCAAAGCAAGGCTGTTATCGCTCAAACCATAGCTTTGCGCATCGAGCGGATGAATTTCCACAAAAGGCTCTGGTTTGTGATTATTTAATCGCGCCGATAACGCCGTGCGGGTCATGGTGTGCCACTGGTCGCGCAAACGCCCTGTATTTAAAATTAAAGGATAAGTTTCGCTGGGCGCATTCACTGGCAAACGCGGGGTTATGGCTAAAAACTGGGCTTTGCCTGAGGCGGTAAAAAAGTGATTATCATCAAAAAACCGCGCTCTTCCATTAGGATAGGTGGCATTAATGGGCCATTGCGTAGGCGTAAAAGCATCGTATTGTTCAATGCTTATGTCACTAAGAGCTGATAAATCAAAATCCCGCGAACCATTGTTTTCAAAACCCGATAAAGCGGCGTGTTCGCGGAAAATTTCAGCAGGGTGTTGATAAGCAAAGGCTTGTTCAAAGCCCATGCGTTTTGCCACTTGGCTGATAATCCACCAATCAGCTTTTGCCTGACCTGCTGGCGCGAATAAAGCGCGTTGCCGTGAAATGCGCCGCTCTGAGTTGGTGACTGTGCCGTTTTTTTCGCTCCAACCTTGGGCGGGTAATAACACATGCGCTAAAGCCGTGGTATCAGTTTGGGCGATGCAATCTGAGACCACCACAAATTCACAGGCTTGCAAAGCCCGTTTGACTTTATCGGCATTAGGCAGACTAACCACAGGATTAGTCCCCATAATCCACACCGCTTTGATAGTGCCGTCCAATATGGCATCAAATAAAGCAACCGCTGGCAAACCTCCTGTTTGTGCAATGCTATCACTGCCCCAAAACCGCGCCACTCTATCAATATCGTCAGGGTTAGAAAAATCAGTATGTGCGGCTAATTGGTGCGCCAAACCGCCGACTTCACGTCCACCCATCGCGTTCGGTTGTCCCGTCAAAGAAAACGGTCCCATACCTGCTTTGCCAATTCTTGCGGTGGCAAGGTGGCAGTTAATGATGGCATTGACTTTATCTGTTCCCGAAGAAGATTGATTAATGCCTTGACTATAAAGACTTAATACTTTTTCATTTTCGGCAAACCATTCATAAAAACATTGCACATCACTCGCACTCAGGCCACAGTGTTTTGCTACTTGTTCGATGCTAGGGCTATTGGCTTTAGCCGTTGCCAAAGCTTGCTCAAAGCCTTCGGTGTGTTTATCAATATAGGCTTGATTTAACAAGCCCTTGTCTTGCAAATAACACAATAAACCATTGAATAAAAAGCCATCTGTGCCACTGGCGAGTGGCAAATGCAAATCAGCAATATCACAACTTGAGGTCTGGCGCGGGTCGATAACCACAATTTTTAAGTCAGGATTGGCTTGTTTGGCGGCGCGAATTCTTTGAAAACTCACAGGATGACACCACGCGGCATTAGAGCCAATTAACACCATCATGCTGGCGAGTTCCAAGTCTTCATAACAACACGGCACAATGTCCGCGCCAAACGCGCGTTTATGCCCTGCCACCGATGACGACATGCACAAGCGGCTGTTAGTGTCCATGTTCGCCGTGCCGATAAAGCCTTTGATAAACTTATTGGCAACATAATAATCTTCGGTCAGCAATTGCCCTGAACCGTAAATGGCAACTGCATTTTTGCCATATTGTTCAATGATTTGACTGAATTTTCTAGCAACTAAATCTAAAGCCTCATCCCACGAAGTATTACGTCCTGCAATGCGTGGCTCTAATAATCGACCTTGCAAATCCACAGTTTCGCCCAACGCTGAGCCTTTAGAACACAGTCGCCCAAAATTGGCAGGATGGCTTTTATCGCCGCTAATGCTGAGCGTGCGTTGTTGCTGATTTACTTGGGCTTGAATGCCACAGCCTACGCCGCAGTAAGGGCAGGTGGTCAGTATTGTTGTCATAGATGAAGCTCAGTTCTAAAAAAAAGATAATAGGTTTTTTACCTTAAGTGCGCTCTCATAAGCGAATAATGCGCCAATAAACATGACTTTTAATAAAATAACAGCACATTTACAATAAAATTATTTAGTATAGTTTTTTATAATGATTCAAATAACTTTATCTTAATGGCAATAGCCATCAATTAATAAAGCACCGCCACCACCCACCATAGAGCTAATTAAATAATAATAAGCAAGGATTAAAACCATAATGCAAAAAAAACCATCTACACATAATTTTTATGGGGTATTAAAAAAATACATAACCATCATCTTCGCGCTTAGCGGTATTATTGTGCTATTAAATTTAGATAATTGGTTCACAAATCATATTGATATACCCACATTAGGGCGCGATATGAATTACGGCTTACTGGTATTAATTGGTTTTTTAAGTAGCTTTCATTGCGTTGGCATGTGTGGCCCTTTAATTTTAGGTTATTGCGCTAAAAATGCGCGTAATACCCATAAAAGTCATTATGCACACTTATTATACGGCATTGGAAAAACCGTATCTTATACCAGCATTGGTGCATTATTGGGCGCGTTCGGCTCAATAATCGCCTTTACACCGCCTATTCAAGGTGCAGTGGGTATAGCGGCTGGGATATTTTTACTTTTTTTTGGTTTACATTTATTAGAAGTTTTCCCAGCGTTAAATCATTTTCAAATAAAAACGCCTGTCTTTTTAATGCGTTTTATTAGTAAAGAATACCGAAAACACAGCAATCCCTTTATTATAGGCTTATTAAATGGCTTAATGATTATTTGCGGCCCGTTACAGGCTATGTATATCTTAGCCGCAGGCACTGGTAATTGGTTGCAAGGCGCGACTACTTTATTTTTCTTTGGTATTGGTACATTACCTTTATTAATGGGCTTTGGATTTTTAAGTAGTTTATTATCGACTAATTTAACCCCTAAATTATTAAAAGCCTCAGGACTTATCGTTTTTATATTAGGTTTAATTATGCTTAATCGCGGTTTAGCGGTGACAGGAACAGGTATTGATGTTCACGCTATTATTGCTCGAGTATCACAACAACTATCTCCTAGCATAATACCAAATAATGATAAGTTACAAATAATTAATATGCAGGTATTAAACACGGGTTATTACCCTAATCATTTTACCTTAAGAAAAGGAATTCCTGTGCAATGGCGCATAGAAGCAAAAGAACTTAGTGAGTGTAATAAAGTAATTATTGTTCCTATATATCAAATGAGAATTGAATTACTATCAGGGATACAAACTATTAGCTTCACCCCTAAAGAAACTGGGACTATTTCATGGAGTTGTTGGATGGGGATGATAACGGGTACATTTGTTATTGTCGATGCTGAGCCGATAATACAAGAAAATAATTTGCATTATTGGCTAGAAAAACTGAACTCAAATTGGCATGATTTTTATGAACATGTTTGGCATTAATGTGCATAATTTCAATTATTGAGCGAGTTAATTTAATGGTAGTAGTAAAAAATGGGTGCTTATTGATGCCTCTTTTTGGTAGAGACCTCGCTCTGCAAGGTTTGTATGATTGTAGAATAATAATTCATACCATCTTTAAAAACACCATGATTTTAAAACACAGCAATCAAAACCCCCTTATAATGTCATTATTATCACTACACTAAAAAAAATACTATGCCTTTACTTCGTTTAAGCAATATCTCTATCGCCTTTGGTACACACGCCTTATTAAAAAACGCTGATTTTCAACTGGATGCAGGGGAAAGAGTCGGATTATTAGGGCGTAATGGTGAGGGTAAATCCACTTTAATGAAAATTATTGCAGGTAATATTCACGCCGATGCAGGTGAGGTTTGGCAACAACCTGAATTACGCTTGGCATGGTTAGAACAAACCCCCGACTTACCCGCCGATGCCACCATTTATGACGCAGTAGCGGGTGGTTTGGGCGAATTAGGCGCGTGGATTAGTCGTTATCATGAATTATCGGCGACGATGGATTATGACGATGAAGCCGCTCTGCATGAATTAGGCGAGTTGCAACATCAATTAGAATCGCACCGAGGCTGGCATTTTCAACAACGCGTTGAAGCCACCTTGAGCAAACTCAATCTACCCGCTGAGTTAAAAGTACAAGGTTTATCAGGTGGTTGGCAACGCCGCGTGGCACTCGCTCGCGCTTTGGTGATTGAACCCGAAGTTTTATTATTAGACGAGCCTACCAACCATTTAGATTTTGAAAGCATTACTTGGCTGGAAGAGCAGATTTTAAATTTTTCAGGCGCGGTCTTATTTGTCACCCATGACAGGGCGTTTTTACAAAAACTGGCAACGCGGATTGTTGATTTAGACCGTGGTAATCTGGTTTCTTGGCAGGGTAATTATGACGATTATTTAACCCGCAAAGCCGCCGCTTTAGCCGATGAAGCCAATCAAA
Source organism: Methylococcaceae bacterium (assembly GCA_049296695.1). GTDB lineage: Bacteria > Pseudomonadota > Gammaproteobacteria > Methylococcales > Methylomonadaceae > UBA10906. The sequence goes on from JBAQSX010000149.1 coordinate 14,151, forward strand.
ACGCTGAATTTGATAAAAAACTCGCTGACGAAGAGGTGTGGATTCGTCAAGGCGTAAAAGCGCGGCGCACTCGCAATGAAGGACGCGTTAGAGCTTTAGAAGCCTTACGCCGTGAACGCGCTCAACGCCGTAATTTACAAGGCAACGCCAAAATGGCAGTAGTAAAAGCCGAATCGTCAGGTAAAAAAGTAATTGAGGTTAATAATTTATCATTTAGTTATGGCGATAAATTAATTATTAAAGACTTTTCAACTTTAATTCAACGTGGCGATAAAATTGGTTTAATTGGTGGTAATGGCGCGGGTAAATCAACTTTATTAAAATTATTATTACAACAATTAACCCCAACCAGCGGCACAGTTGAACAAGGTACACGTTTAGAGATTGCGTATTTTGACCAATTACGCGACCAATTAGACCCTGAAATGACTGTCGCTGATACTATTGCCGATGGTAATGATTTTGTGGAAATTGCAGGTAATAAAAGACACGTCATGTCTTATTTAGGGGATTTCTTATTTGCACCCGCACGAGCGCGTTCACCTGTCAAAAGTTTATCGGGTGGGGAAAAGAATCGTTTATTATTAGCGCGGCAATTTACTAAACCTGCCAATTTAATTGTCATGGATGAACCGACTAATGATTTAGATTTAGAAACCTTGGAATTATTAGAAGAAAAATTAGTGTCTTTTGAAGGTACATTATTATTAGTCAGTCACGACAGAGCCTTTTTAGATAATGTGGTGACTAATGTTATGGTATTAGATGGCAGTGGTGACGTAGAGGAATTTGTCGGCGGTTATAGTGATTGGTTGGATTATAATAATAGTATTAAAGCCGCAAATAAAGCTAGTGCCGCTACTGATAAAAAATCAGCGAATACCGATAAATCCGAAAAAACTATTGCACCCAGTTCCGCGCCTGTTAAAAAGAAAAAACTCAGTTTTAAAGAGCAACAAGAACTCAATCAATTGCCCGAATTAATTGCCCAATTAGAAGCTGAGCAATTAGCCTTAAATACTCAAATTACCGATGCCAATTTTTATAAAAAATCCCCAGACGATGTCAATAAAGCGTTAGCAAAATTGCAACAGATTACCGCGCAATTAGAACAGAGTTATGCGCGGTGGGATGAATTGGAATCATTGGGCGAGTAATTCAAGTGTCCACGAAAAGCACGAAATACACAAAAATAGAGTATTAAAATTTAGTATCGTATCAAAAAAGTAGGCTAGTTAATATCAAACAATCGGAGTTCAAACCTAGGTTTGAACTCCAACTAAAATGGCATTTTATTAAAACCTACTCTTTTGAGA
>JBAQSX010000150.1:0-18612 GCA_049296695.1 Methylococcaceae bacterium
GTAGGGTCGAATTAATTCGACCCTACAATTATTGGATACGGTAGATATAAAATTTAATAATTGATTTTTCATGGCATCACTCCTACCGCTTGGTTATATAAAGCTCTATCACGTTGCAACATTACAGCGCGTTCTTTTGCCATTAATATCGCTTGTTGACTACGCGCTTGAATTTTTAATAAATCAATTAAATTAATCTCACCTACTGAAAAACTCAGCTCGGTCATTTTTAAATGTTCAGCCGCTAAGTTTTTTAAATCATCGGCTTGTTTTAATGCCACTTTATTGACTTCTAAATTATGCTCAGCTTCGTGGTGCATTTGTTTTAAATCTCTAAATAATAACTCACGCTCAGTTATTAATTTATTCAGTTCTACATTTAACGCGGCAAGTTGCGGCGCGAGATGTTCTGAGCCACCAAAAGGAATATTCACGCCTATATTAAAACTTTCAGTTTTATTACTGCGCTCATCATTAGTCAAACTATCACTATTAATACCAATAGCAATATTACTTTGTCCTGAGCCAATAGTTTTAGCGGCATTGATTTCAGCTTGCTTGCGTTCAATTTGAGTATTAATGGCAACTAAGGCGGGATGATTGGATTCAATTTCTTTTAATTCCACTAAGTTTTCAATAAATACGGCGGGGACTTTAGTGGTTTGAGTAATACTGTTATAACGTTTGCGCGAGTGCATTAATTCCGCCTCTGCTAAGGTTAATACCGATTGTTTTTGCAATAATTCGGTTTGCGCCAATAATTCATCAGCTCTGGGCAAATCCCCCGACTGCACTCGTTTTTTAACTTGCGCGAGTAAAGTTTCAAATACCGCAACTTCGGCTAAGGCTTGCTCGTAACGAATTTTTTGTAATTCCATATCCCACAAGGCTACGCGCACTAAACCCGCCACGCGCAATTGGGTTGCCATTGCTTGCGCGGTGGCACTGGTTTGGGCGTGGTCGGCAATACTGCGCTCGGCAGCGCGTTGTCCTAAGTTCCATAAAGGTACTTGCACAGCGGCATCAATATAATGCAGTGTGCCGCTGGTGGCTTCTTGGTAGCGCAAACTGACTTGATTCGCGCCTGAAGTCCAGCTATTACTACGCTGAGCAATGGCAGAACTTTCAGCTTCTAAAGCCTCTAACCACGCGCTATCGGGGTATTTTTCTACCGTTAAAGCGACCAGTTTGTTTAAGGTCAAACCTGTTTCAATTTCAATGGGGTCATGATGGTCAACCACTAAAGCCTCGTCTGCTTGTGCAGACGACCATAAAAAAATCGCGCTTAATAACACGCGCAATAACGCCTTGCCAGCTTGGCTAGGCAAAAAAGAAGAAAACATAAGAAACTCAATGCGGTGAAGAACCGCGATAAGGTTTTAAAACGATGAATACTGTTCTCAGAATAGGATTTTGAGAACTAAATAAAGGCAAACAAAGTCCAACAACCGTGGTTGTCAGCTAAACAAACGGAGGTGCGCGAGGGGAATGAGCAGATAGAAAAAAGCGAGCTACAAACGCTTGAGGATGTGGTGAAAAATTAACAGCAAACCTTAAAACGGAGGGTTTAAAGGCAAAGCTAATACTAGGCAAATAAGGCGCGTCATTTGATGCGTGTTGGTTGGTTTTAATACCCGCATCAATGCCTATAATTAAACCTTCAACCTCTGCATAATTGACAGAAGTAGCGGACACTAACAAAGTGTCGGGCTTGATGCCGTAGTTTTCTAAACCGGGAATATGTAGCCCTGTTTGTAGGCTAGGCGTTGCATTGATGTGCGCATGAACCAGCGGCGAAATCCACTGTAATGACACCAATAAAACAACTAAAAAATTCCTGAAAATGAAAAACATAGGTTTAAAGTGATAAGACTATCAGCAAAGTGATGACTTTTGATTATACCTTAAAATTAGACAAGGCAGTTGATGCTTATGCAGTGATTCGCTTTCATTGAAACATTTAAAACACAAGATAAATCCCGCGAATTTTTAAATGAATAATTAATGCTGTTACTGGTTATAATAAGCGCGTCTAACAATAAATTAATTATGGTTTGAAAATAAAATCGTACGCTTTTTTACATTATAGTAATGTCATTTAAACTACATTAGTTTGTCGTTAGCCTAACAATAATAATTAACTAGCCGATATGGCAAGGGAGAGAAATGAGAAAAGATGATTTAATTGTCACCATTAGAAATGCGAAAGCTTCGCATAAAAGATGGGTTGAAAACGCACTGTCTTTAATTGAAGGCTTACCTTTAGATAAAAGCCAAGTGCCTGTCAATGCAACCGATTGTTTGTTTGGTCAATGGTATTACAATGAGGGACAGAGTTTTAAACCCATTCCCAGTTTTAGAGACATTGAAGAGCATCATGATATGTTACATAAGGTTTATCGGGAAATTTTTTTATTATTATTTAATGAAGAAAATAGCAAACCTTCATTACTGAGTCGTTTATTTGGCACAGCACAAAAAAGCTCTAAAGAAAAACAAAAATTAGCCAGAGAAAGATATAATTTCCTGCAACAAAAATCCAAAGACATTATTAAGAAATTAGATGAACTTGAGGCTATTGTTATGGGTATGAGTAATGAACAAATAGACAGCTATATTCACAAAAAAAAATAAAGTAGGTAGGGTGGGCATTGCCCACCCTACTTAAAACCTACTTATTTATCCAATTTAAGTGCTAAAAACGCTGGACTACCACGGCGTTGAATTAAAACCGCAATCGATTTACCTACAGATAAGTTTTTAGTGACCTTATCAAAATCGCTCACATCATTAATTAAAGTATCTTGAATACGCAATATCACATCACCGCGTTGAATACCCGCTGATTTTGCCGCGCCTTTAGCCACTTCTTGTACTAAAACCCCACCTTTAATAACTTCTAAAGCTTCGCGTTGTTCAGCCGTTAAATTATCCACTTTAATACCTAAGCGATTACTCGATTTAGGTTCAGCTTTTTTATTATCGGCTTTATCGTCATCTTTATCGGGTAATAAACCGATTTTGAAATTAATGGTTTTAGTTTCACCTTGACGAATAATTTTTAAAATCGCCTTATCATTAATTGGAGTCATGCCCACTAATGGCGGCAAGTCACCTGACTGTTCAATGGTTTGATTATTAAATTCAATAATAATATCGCCAATTTGCAAATCAGTATTAGCCGCTGGACTTTTTGGTAATATCTTAGCCACTAACGCGCCTTGCGGTTTTTTCATACCAAACGATTCCGCTAATTCACGCGTGACATCTTGAATTTGTACGCCTAACCAACCGTGTGAAGCTTTACCTGTGGCTTTAATTTGTTCGACGATATTCATGACCACATCCATAGGGATGGCAAATGATAAGCCCATAAATCCACCCGTGCGGCTGTAAATTTGCGAATTAACGCCAATTACTTTGCCATCCATATTAAATAATGGCCCGCCTGAATTACCCGGATTAATGGCTACGTCAGTTTGAATAAACGGCACATAATTACCATTAGGTAAACTTCTACCTTTAGCACTGACAATACCCGCTGTTACTGATTGTTCAAAACCAAAAGGAGAACCGATTGCTAATACCCATTCACCGACTTGTAATTGTTCGGGATTACCAATAGTGACTATTGGTAAATCAGAGGCGGTTACTTTTAATAATGCCACATCGGTGCGTGCATCTGAGCCAATTAATTTAGCGACTAATTCACGACGGTCTGAAAATTTAACCACGATTTCTGATGCGTCTTTTACAACGTGTTGATTGGTTAAAATATAACCATCGGCAGAAATCACAAAACCCGAACCTAAAGAACGAGTATCTTCTGCGCCATAATCGCCACCGCCATTAGGGTCTTTTAAAAAGTGTTTAAATAACTCTTCCATTTCAGGTGGTAGACCTTCGGGTAATTGCGGTTGTTTATCGGCATTATTATCGTCGGGTTCGGTTTGCGCTTTTTGAGTGGTACTTATATTGACTACTGCGGCTCTATTGGCTTTTACCATTTCAGTAAAATCAGGTAATTGCGCCCAGAGCGTTTGGCTAAATAAAAATAATAACACGCTAATGCTATAGCGCAGTTTAATAGAATGAATGATGAACATAGAAGCTCCGTTGGTATTGCTTTAAGTATTAAGGTACTGGAGTGATTTTTTATCTGCGCATTGTAATCTTATAACAATTTTCAGATTATGAAGGGAAATGGTTACTTTTTTTTATATTTCAAGTGCGGGAAACGCTGATATTTACACAAAAAATAATGGGAGTATTAATAGCTGATTGAAAACAATAGGCGGTTGTTGTTTTCATTTTAATGGGGTTTCAATGTAAAAGCATAAAACAATTAGGTTAAAAAAAACTTAAAGCTGGCAATAGTCCACACAGTAGCTTAGATGTTATTAACAATTATTCTTTCGTAGAGACCTTGCAATGCAAAGCTACTAAAATCAAAATCCTGTATATTATTCTAAGTACACATATTTCAACCAATCGCCTAATTGTTGAAATAAAGAATGTTGCTCATTTAACAGTTTATCTTTTATTGCAATATAAAGCCCGTGACTAGGTACTTTTTGCCATGCTAGCCAAGTGGCAATTTCTGCTTTGCTATAATGATGGTCTTTAAATTTTTTGCTGGTTAATTGATTAACAGTATTAATGGCATGATTAAATAAAGCTTGTTCTTCATTATGAATACAGCTCTTAATAAAATCCTCTAACATGCCCTCGTCATTATTATTGGGCATAATCCAAACACCAAAATTGATTGCATCATCTTCGTGTTTAAAAATTAAACCATTGCTTTGATTTTCACTTAAATTAAAGCCGTACTCATTGGCAATATTAAAAATTTGCGCTAATGTTTTTTGATAACCCAGACCATTAGCGGTTTTATAATCGGCATCTATAATAATCGCTAGCCGTTTAGTTATGGCTTCTTCATCTAATAATTCGGGTAATAAATTATCTAAAAGCCTTAATGCGCCTTGTTTGCCATTGCGTAAGTTTTCTTCATAATCATCTTGATAATCTTTTGGCGGCGCGACTTCAATTTTTAGATTTAATTGAAGTGTTTTGCAAACTTGCTCAAAAAAACCTCTATCGTCTTCACCTTCAACTAATAAGATATGACTTTTATTAATGGTGTTTGCTATTCTTGCCATTAACGCACCTCAACATCGGCTTGCGTTAAGTTATATAAACGCTCTTTATCAAACACAGTCGCAATAATTTGTCCTTGATTACTTTTTCTGGCACTTTTACCCATGCGAAATAATACGCCTTCAATATCGGTTTTATCATTAGCGACTTTGGCAAAACTTTCTATGCAATCCCAACTATGTGTCGTGGCAAATACTTGAATATCGAGTTTTTCTGCCATTTCAAATAATAAGTCCCAGATTTTTTCTTGAATACTGTAATGCAGTCCATTTTCAAATTCGTCAATTAATAAAAAGCCGCCTTGTGCAGAGACTAATTTAATGGCTAATTGCAAAACTCTTAGCATACCATCGCCTAAGCTTTTTAATGGAATAGGGCGTGGTTGGTCGGAAAGTTTTACTTTAGGAATACGTTTAATCGTTGTTTTAGTATTGGCATTTTCATTTTCAACAAAAACTAAATGTTCATAACTAGGTAACACTATTTTCAAGGCATCACTGACTATTTTTTCATGTTCAGTATAAACAATTTTATCCCATTCTTTGGCTAATTCATCAATAGAAATAAATTGTGTGGGAATAAAACTATGAGGGATGTATACTGTATTTAATGGATAATAACGAGTAGTTGTTAATAAATAGACTATCCTTTCACCATCGACAAATAAATTTTGACAAACAAGATTAAATTTTTCTTTATCGAATGTATCTTCGTAAAAAGCTTTTTGTTCGCCAGTTTTAGAGTGTTCTTGAACTATAAATACACGCGAAATGGTAAGAATATTTTTATTGCCTATAGATTCACCGATAGTAATTTTGACAACACCATTTTCAGAAGGTTGTCGTCCTGAAAATAAATCTTTATAGGGAAAAATTACATTAGGATTTATCTCATTACTTTCAGCTAATGGAAATTGCTCATCATGACTTTCAGCAATTTCTTTTAATAAATTAATATTGGCACTACCCGCATAAATCCTTAATGCTTCTAATACTGAACTTTTACCCGAATTATTTTTACCCACAATTAAATTAACGCGCCCTAATTTAGATACTTCAAAATCTTCTAAACACCTAAAGTTTTTTATCACTAGCGAATTTAACATAATAATTTTTATAAAGTAATGATTAACTAAATTATTAGGAGTGCAAACCTAGGTTTGCACTCCTAAAAATCAAATCTATTTCACGCTTGCGTAATACGCGCCGCTAAAAGGTTTGTGTGTTCAATATCGTCATATATTTTATTCATCAATCATTTTAAAAGCTTTAAGCTTTTCTAAACTTTCAGCAATTGTCCACGCTTTAGGTTCGTTATTTGCAACCTCTTCTAATAACTGTAATGATTTTTCGCCGATAACATTAACCATAGCTGAACGTTCTAAATGAGCCGCTGTACAAATAGCTTGCCAGATTCTGAGTTTTACGAAAAAAGAATACGATTCTTGTTTTTTATAACCAATCATTAAATCAGAATAAATATCGAATATTATAATAAATAATGTAATTAAAATAGGAATGGAAATCAAAATAAATGCATTTATATCTATTAATATTTTTATAAAATAAGATGTTCCTGTTGATATTTTTAATATCTCTGATACTCCTGTCAAAACAGTCAAAAATACTATCATGCTTTTAGTTAAGGATAAACTATTTGTAGTAGTCATAATTTTTTCATGTAAAACAGCAAACTTAAAAAAAATAAAAGAATTTTTTGTATATACCAAAAACCACGTCGCTATTTTAATAATGCTTCCAACTGATTTCATAAAATAATTATACTGCCTAAATAATAAATCAAATATTATATTAGCGGCTTCTTCTTGATTTTTCGCTTTCTCTGCAATCCACTCTACCGCAAATGCCATAGGCTCTAATTGTTCTACTACATCATTCATTTTTAAGCCTAATTTATTCGTTAATGCACTCACGCTTTGCTCTTCAACGCTTGATAATTCTTTGCGTAACATAAATTGAGCAAATACTTTTCCTGCTAAAAACTCCATAAACGACTTATGCCCAAATTTAAAACAGCCACTACGGCTTAAATCTGGCACTAATAAACCACAGGCGCGGACATCACTTAATAAGGTTTGTACATTTTCAGGTTTATTTTTTAAATCATAACGCTCACGCAGTGGTTTATAAGGCTCATCACTTTGAGCATCGGCTTGCAAAGAAACCGCTTCGGGTATGCTATCAATTAATAAACGCACCACTTCTTCTAATTGAGTAATACTTAATTGATTCGGTAATTGCTTAACTAACATATAAACGGCAATGCCTGACATAAAATAAGCGCGTTCATGACTATTTAACGCCATAAAATCGGGTTTAGCTTTACTTTTTATAGGTGAAGCAAATTCATAACGTTGGGCTTTATTACTTTGCCGTTCTAAACTGTGGCGAATAAATAAATCCATAATTAATGCTGAATTAACTTTTTCACCATATTGAGCTAAATCTTCTTGTTCCCATAAGATACTAACAACGTGAAGCATAGAAGGACGCGCAATAATGTCATAAAAACGCTCATTCTTTTTGGCAAGTTCTAATATACCTGCTCTCGTATTATTACTGACATGACGCAAACTATTTTCAATTTCTTTAAAATTAAAGGGCATTAAATTAACAGCTTGGCAATAAGGATTTTGCAAACTGGCTTCCTTAATTCCTAAGGCGGACTTTAATTCATTATCATCTAAGAAAAAATTAGGGCGACCTGTAATAATAATTTTTGCTTTTGGATAACATAATCGCCACATATTGCGAAAATTCGCAACACGCATTTCTGCATCGCCTGCTAAATCAACTTCATCAAAACCTTCAAAAATTAATAATAATCGCCCAGCAATTAATAATTTCACCAAAGCACGAGTATCTATACCATAACGTCCTGCCCACGTTGATAATAATTCATCTTCACGCAAAGTACGCGGACTTTTACCGCGTAATTCTAATAAAATGGGAATACGCGCTGAGCGTTTATTTTGCTTAACTTGTTGGATTAAATGATAACTTAACATTAATGAAGCCGTACTTTTTCCTTGACCGTATTCGCCTAATAAAGCCAGTTGCCTTTGACTAGATTCGGCTAACCAAGTATTAAAAAATACCTCAAGATTATCTTGTTCTGCATTTTTAAGTTCATTCAAACTATAACGTGATGCCGTGTACACTTTGTTTAAAGTTAATTCAGAACCAATTAAATTGTCTTGCTCTACACGCTTGCATAATTCATAAAAATAATTATCAAAATTAACTAAATTATCTAATAATTTAGATTCGCTAATAATGTGTATTGAATAATTATCAATTTTTATTTTTTTATCAATATCGCCATCTTTTAATGCAACAATAAATTTTAAAGACGCATTATTAATACACCGTTGTGCATAAGTAATCAGTTTATTTAATTCATTATCATTAACTATGTTTTCATAACAAGCTAAAATAATTGTGTCTTTAGTCGCTTTATGCAAACCAAACCAACAATGCTGTTCATCGTGCCATTGCTCTTTTGGAAAATCATAATTATTATTACTCAATAACAATAATTCTCTGGCTTGTTCACTCCAAATGGCATTATCTTCTGCACCTTCTAAAGCAGAAATATGTTTGATATTTGCGGGATTATAAATAGCGAGTTTATCTTGATGTTTAGACCGAGTAGAAAAAAGATAAGCGTCATTAATAAGACTTGGTTTTTCTTGTTTTTGTTGTTGATTATGATGATTAATACTTTGCGCTCCATGCCAATTACGATGAAGATTTGTAATAAACCAAGAAAATCCGAAGAAAGTTATTATTAATAAAATATTTTGTTCTATGGTTAAAGGTTGTGGTGCTTCATAAGGTAAATTTGAAAATTGTCTAATTAATCCAATAACTGTAGAAAATGGCGATTCTTTTGCCGCAATATGCGTTATGACCAAAATAGCCAAAGCTGAAACTGCGGTTAATCCAGTAAAAGCAAATTTTTCACGGGTATAAATACTCTGTCTTAACCAAACATATAAACCATATCCAATAGCACCTATTAAAATGAGTGCAATTATTATGATAATAATAGTTTTTGTATCCATATTATTTTCTCTGGTTTATAGTTTATAAATTACTAAAAATAAAGCTGACAGGTTTTTAAAACCTGTCAGCTTTAATATTAAAACTGCCTATTTCAATCTCGAATAATAAGCCGCCACATTATCAATATCGCTATCGGTTAATGAACCCGCAATGGCATTCATAATATCGGATTTGCGGGTTTTATCGCGGTATTGTTTTAAAGCCAAGCTTAAATAATCCGCGTCACGTCCTGCCAACACAGGAAACGGCGCGTCTGCTGAGGGCGTTTTCATACCATGACAATTCGAGCAAACCGAAGCCACTCGCGCCTGACCTGCAATCACATTCGCCGCTTGCGCCCCGCTAAACGGTAAAAAGGTCAACAAAACCAAAACAAAGGCTTTCATTATTTTGCTCCTTGAATTTCGTCAGGTGACAAGCCGCGTGTCATGTAACGTACCCGACCATGCGAAAAAATCCCTGCGGGGCTTTCCATACCAACCGAAACCACTTTTTCTAAGCTATTGGCATCATAAACCACCACTTCATCACCGTTATAACCCGCACTAACGTATAAGAACTTGCCATCCGCGCTGTATTCAGGGAAGTAAGCATGACCGCCGACATCTAAGGTTTTCACTACTTCTAGCGATTTTTTGTCGATTAATTGAATGGTTCTGGCTCTTCTGTCTTTAGAAATAATATCCACCGCGACATAAGGCGCGTTAGCATGAGCGGCGGGGGATTCTGTGCCGCCTGAGACGGGGATTTGTTTGACCACTTCCATTTTGTCCAAGTCCCAAACGCTCACTACGGTTTTATCGCAATCGCCAAAATTTGTACCAAAACCTAAAGTACGTCCATCAACCACTACCGCTGAACCGCCGCCCACATGTGGTACACAGCCCGCAGTTAGTTTTTTGATGATTTTGCGTTCTTTTAAATCAATTGCCGCCACGATGCTATCGTCATAGGAGGCAATCATTAATTTTTGTCCGCCATGACTTAAAAACGCATCATGCAAATGATGACCCACGTCAGTAATACGGGTGACGGGGAAATCGTCTTTTAAATCGACTACCCACACTTGACCTGCATTTTCTAAAGCAATCGCAAAAATATCGGCGAACGGTGTACCGATAATCATGCCTGAATCGGAGCTGACTTGTTTGCCGTCTGGGTCGATACCTTCTAATTCAAAGGTTTTCAATGGCTCTAAAGTATCCGCATTCAAAATCACTGCGTTATGGGGGACAAATGAACCCGCCATAATGTATTTGCCATCACGCGACACCCCTAAACCTGGGCCGTTGTAGCCTGTTTTAATACTGCGGGTGGCTTGCATGGTGTACAAATCAATTTTAAAAATTTCAGCGGTATCGGTTTTAACGTAAGCCCAACGCGGGTTGGCGGGGTTATAGTCAATGATGTGCGCGGCTGTGCCTGTGGGGACTTCACCTATTTTTTGATGGGTAACGCTGTTGATAAACACCGCTTTTGAACCTTCGCCACGACCGTATTTACCACGCGCGGCAACGCCTATCACATCGTCCATGCTGGCAATGCTGTAGCTGGGTTTTTCGGGGAGTTTGCTTTCATCTTTGTAAACTTTGAGCGAGTTTTTCATATCGTCAATAGTCCACGCGGGATTGGCTTGTTTGGGGGTTGTTTGCAAATGTTTAATCAAACCGCGAATCTGGTCATCGCTGAGTTTGCCATAGAACGGAGGCATTAAAGTATCAAAACTGCCCGCCATCACAATCGTGCGTAATGCGGTGGGGCTACGACCTTTTAAGGTGTCGGCATTTAAAGCTGGCGCGATAAAACCGCCGTGGTCTGAACCGTGGCAACTCGCGCAGGTGTTTTCATAGAGTTCGTGCATTTTTTGGGCTTGCTCATCGGCTAGCGCACTTAAGGGTAATAACGCGCTTAAGATGGCAATGGATAAGGTTTTTTTTAGTGGTTTCATGGTGACATCCTTTATTTTTAGTATTGAGCCAATAGTATAACATTGGCAAGTGGATAAAATTTGTAGCTATCGCGCATTTTCTATTAATTAACTGAAGTTACGCAGAAGATTTATTTTTCCACGAAAAACACAAAAAGGAAAAACGCTATTTGATTGTTAAGAAAACAAGCTTAGATTTTAATTGCTTATTTTTTCTGTCTTGCGTGCTTTTCGTGGACAATTAGAGTTTTTAGCGTAACTTCAAAATTATGCTAAAACTATTTTTCAGGTTTCTTAAAAATCAATTGTTAACGATATTGCGAATATAAAGTCTCAACCCATATTAATTGTTCACGGTGCTGGGCAATAAAACTTTCTAAAGGCTGGGGTAATTCTCGCCAATTAATTCCATATTTAGGTGTTTTAATTAACGGTGCAAGTAAAGCGGCGGCAGTTAAATCAGCGCGGGTAAAACTATCACCCACTAAAAACGGGCGCGTTTGTAAATGTTGATAGAGTTTATTAATGGCACGACTTAATTGTTTTTCAGCGCGTTTAGCAGTGATTTCATTAATGTGCATAGCATCACGCATTTTTTGTTCTAGTTTTGGATAAATTAATTTTAATACTAAAGGATAATACCACGCGCCATTATGTGTTAATAAAGGCATTAATAACTTAGGCTGAGCAAATAAATGATGATAAAAAAAGATGCGTAAATTAAGCCCAATGTCTTTATCGGCAAATTGCTCCCACTCTAAGGCTTGCTGTTTTAATAATTCATCACTAGGGGTTAATAAGTATTCAGGGTATTTTTCGTCTAAATAATTAATAATATCGCTTGAGTTTTGAATTATTTTAGTATCATGAACTAATATCGGTAATGAAGAACGAGAGCATAATTTTTTAGTCGTATAAAGATGCAAAGCGGGTAATAAATTAACAATTTTATAATCTAAGTGTTTATACGCTAACGTCCAGCGGACTTTTTCACAATAATGCGAAATAGGAAATTGATATAAAGTAATCATAATAAACAATGAAAGTTGATAAAATAAAACCTGCTAGATTTAAAATCTAGCAGGTTTTTATTGATAGCTCAAGTTACACAAAGGTTGTTAATAAAGGGCAAAAAATATTTTGCCCCTACCGTTTTATTACCAATGCGTAAAATAATTAAAACGCAGGTTTTTGATCTAAAGCATTATAACGTTTAATACTCGATAATATTTCTTCATAAGCCTCTTCAATACCTGCCCAGCCTTCTACTTTTACCCATTTACCTTGTTCTAAATCTTTATAATGCTCAAAGAAATGATGAATTTTATCTAAACGATTAGCTGATACATCGGCATAAGTTTTAATGCGGTCATAAGCCGAAGTTAATTCAGCCACAGGCACAGCTAATACTTTATGATCTTCACCCGCCTCATCAACCATTTTTAATAATCCAATAGGGCGACAACGCACTACGCAACCACCTAATACGGGGTCAGGAGTAATGACTAAAACATCCACGGGATCGCCATCATCGGATAAAGTTTGGGGAATATAACCGTAATTAGTGGGATATTGCATCGCAGTCCCCATAAATCTATCCACGGTTAATGCGCCCGTTAATTTATCCATTTCATATTTAATAGGCTTACTATAAGCGGGAATTTCAATAATTACATTAATATCGCTAGGAATATTAATACCTGAGGAAACTTTCATTAAGGACATAACTTCTCTTTGGTGAAATAAAAAATCGTGCCATTATAACAGCTAACCATGACTAAAAAGGGACAACCGCTCGATATGCTTGCTTGCTTACACAAAATGCACACCCACTTGATGAATCCCGTGCAGTATTCGTTAGTGTTTAATGGGGAAAACATTGCTTTAAATCCACTGCTTAATACTCAAATTAGCCTAAAACATACAGGGCGTATTCTTTGCGTGCATTGCAAAAAACAAACTAAAAAAAGCTATAACCAAGGCTATTGTTACCCTTGTTTTGCCCGCTTGGCGCAGTGTGATTTATGTATTATGAAGCCAGAAACATGCCACCACGCGCAAGGCACTTGTCGTGATAATACTTGGGCTTTAGATTTTTGTTTTCAGCCGCATAAGGTTTATTTAGCCAATTCCAGCGGTATTAAAGTGGGCATTACCCGCGAGCCGCAATTATTAACCCGTTGGATGGATCAAGGTGCAGTACAAGGGTTAGCTATTATTAAAACTTCATCACGTTATATTGCAGGTTTGTGTGAAATAATATTAGCTCAGCATGTAAAAGATAAAACGAACTGGCAGGCTATGTTAAAAGCCCAGCCTGAAAAAATAGATTTACTGGCTAAACGCGATGAATTATTAAGCATTTGTAGTGATGAATTACAGCAATTAATTAAGCGTTTTGGAGAAAATGCCATTGAATTATTACAAGAAAAACCAATAGATATTCATTTTCCCATCGAGCAATATCCCAAAAAAATAACCGCGCATAATTTAGATAAAACGCCTTTAGTGTCTGGGGTATTACAAGGTATTAAAGGACAGTATTTATTATTAGATACGGGGGTATTAAATGCGCGTAAATATGCAGGTTATGAAATTAAATTAACAATAACACCCTGAGGTAATACTAATGTCGAGTGCGTGGGCGGGTGGTACGGATGCTATTATTGAACGAATGGATCAGATGACTGCATTATTTATTGAAGAAAAACGTAAGTCTTTATACACGGGTGAGTCTGCCACGCACTGTGAAGAATGCGGTGAGCCGATTCCTGAAAGTCGCCGCAAAGCCATTGCCTGTAAATACTGTTTGCCTTGTCAAAGTGCTTTAGAAAAAATTAGAAAATAGTCGTACCGTTTTAGTGCTAAATGTTGACTCTATAGCTAGGTATAGTCATAATCGAATCAACTTTTACATGACTTTTTAAGAGGTGCTTTATGACCAATCCTATTATTTTTACAGACAGTGCCGCCGCAAAAGTAGGCGAATTGATTGCTGAAGAAGGCAACGATAATTTAAAACTACGCGTTTATGTCTCAGGCGGCGGTTGTTCTGGCTTTCAGTATGGCTTTACCTTTGACGAGGAAGTCAACGAAGACGATACTCAAGTGGAAAAAAGCGGTGTGACGGTGTTAATTGATGCCATGAGCATTCAGTATTTAACAGGCGCGGAAATCGATTACAAAGAAGATTTATCAGGCGCGCAATTTGTGATTCGTAATCCTAACGCAACGACGACTTGTGGTTGCGGTTCTTCATTTTCTGCATAAAATCTTAATGTAGAGACGTTGCACCGCAACGTCTTTGCACTTCAAAGAGCAGACGTTGCCGTGCAACGTCTCTACCCTTTCAATTCCCCCGCAAGTCATAAAAAACGCACCGACCCTTTAGGGCGATCCGTTTAAGGAGCGTTTTTTGATGTCCGCTTTATCCATTATCAATAGTCGTGACAATCCACTGTGGCTACAATGCTGGCGCGATAAACACACTGATTTTCATCAACTTCAAGTCAATTCTTTGCTGACACGTTTTTGGTCTAGTTTGAATTTAACAGTTGGCAGTCGGGTGTTTGTGCCGTTGTGTGGCAAAAGTTTAGATATGCTCTGGCTGGCAGGGCAAGGACATCGGGTGATTGGCGTAGAACTCAGTCCCGTCGCGGTTCGGGCTTTTTTTCGTGAAAATCAGCTCAAAGCCACTTGCCGCAAGCAAGGCAAGTTTACGTTGTGGCAACATGGGTGCATTAGTATTTTATGCGGCGATTATTTCGCGCTGAATAGAAGTGATTTAGGGGCGTTTGATACGGTTTATGACAGAGCCGCTTTAACAGCTTTGCCCGAAGATATGCGTTTGCTTTATGTACAGCATTTAAAAACCCTTGTCGATATATCCGCGCAAGTGTTTTTATTAACGACTGAAGATAGTGCGGATACGGGTGTCGATACTGAAATTAATTTGTTATATGCTGCAAATTATCAAATTGAATTAGCGCATGTTGAATCGTTTATTGATAGTGATTCTTTAGAATGCAGTGATTATAAATTATATCGATTAACTCAGAGGGATTAATTAGGGGGGAATATTTTAGTTTTGTTAGTTCTTATTAGAAATGCTAAAAATAGATTAATAGGAGTCTAAAACTAACTTTGGACTCCTATTAATCATTCCGTTTGTAGAACTATCAAAATCTATTATTTGCGCTCCCCCATTTTTCTTTTAATCCCAAAACCATCTAAATAAAGTTTAGCAATTGCGTAATCATAGCGTGGGTTATTTGTTCTTTCTTCTAGTAAACCAATATCTTTTAAGCGTTTAACAAAAGCTTCAAAGGGTAATTGTGATTGTATGGTTTGTTGCCAAAGTTCTTTTAACTCTTCTTTTTTAAACAGGGATTTAAGATCGCTAATTTTATTAAAAAATTCGGACAAATCAGAATATTCATTTTTAATATCATTACAACGTTTTATAGAAGCAGCAGCTAGTCCATCAGTTAAAGAATTCCAACGTAATAAATGGTCGATTGGAGCATTTTTGCCTTGGTTTTGTTTCAATTCAACTTCTTTAGCTTTATTTAATAAAATAGTTAATGAACGTGGATAAGTATTTCCACTTGAATCCGTTAAACGTGAATAAACCCATTGAGCAACATACGCATTCTTACTTTTTTGCCGTAATCCCCATAGTGGAGATAAAGCTTGACGCAAGGTTTCTTCATCACTTTCATCTAATTGATTGTCCGCTAATGGTAAAATACGCTGAGTAAAAGTTTTAAATTTTTCTGAACCTCCAATAGTTAGGCGATAAGCTAATCTGAAAAAATCTTCTTTATCCCATTTTAAATGTATTGTTCTTTGCTCACCAAAATGACTTTTATTAGTAAAAACCAAATTACTCCAAATATCCTCGCGTAAAAAAACTTTAAAGCGAATTTGATACAGATTTTGATTATTGGTATCGTAAATTAAACGCATCAATCCGCCTAAAGATTCCTGTTGCCAAGATGTATTTTCTCTAATATCTTGATCTAAATCATCGTAGAGCAACCATAGTTTTTGATTTTTTTCTTTCAAATAACTATTTAATTTAGTTATCGCATCACGGCAGTAGCCATTAAGTTTTGTATCTGCTGCAAACTCTAATAACTTAGTTGTATGTTTAGACTGCCATTCTTGATTATCATCAAGATTAAAGTTGTAGCTTAACTTTGAAAGCAAAGAACTTAACTTTGCTTTTCTAATAATGTCATTAAATTCGGGATACGATTGATAAAGTCTAATAACAGCATAAGCTCGCCATAGAGATAACCAATCAGTGTTATCTGCCATTTGTTTTTGAATATCTGAAAAAACATCTACACTAGGTCTAAATATATTGCTAACGCCATGTCCAGAAATAATTTCGATATTATTCAAGCGACCACTAGAACGTTTTTCAGCAATTTCTCTATATTTGGTAAATAATTTATAAAGAGCTGATTTTCCTGTTCCTTTACGTCCTCTAATTACCCAAACAGAATCTTCTAAAAAACGATTAAAATCGGCAGTTTTTTGAAAAATAGTATTAAAATCAAATTCAGTATCTAAAATACTTTCAGCACTTGGTTCAGGAAAATTTAAAGATTTAATAAGTCCTAAACGGTCAGATTCAGCTAATATAGCCGCTGTTTCTTCAATACCGCTGATTTCTAGTAGTTGATTAGCCAATGGCGCGTAATAAGGTAAAGCAGGTTCTACGGGGAATTGATTGCTAACTGCAATATTAAGATCATAGTAGATTGAAATCGGCTCTTCATCCTCAATTAAATTTAAGAATGGTTTTATTTTTTTTACTAAGAAATCACCAGCTTCACCAACAGGAATAGGCGATAAAACTAATTTAGCTTTAACCCCCGCTAATTCTTTTAATAAATCTCTTATAAAACGAACACCTTCTGCATTTTGTTGACTAGGGTATAAAACAACAAAAGCTTCCTCAGCGAGTCGCAATAAAGATAATCCTCCCCATTCATTAAGTCCTGTTCGTGCATCAATCAGCATAATATCGGGTTGATATTGATTCCAAAGCTCATTTTCAAATTGATACCACGGGTCAGATATTTCAGAAAATAAATGCGTAGTAGATAAAATAGATAAACGTTGAATATAACGTTGTCCTATTTTGCCAGCAGGGACAATAAATAAATCACGGCGTGATTGATTATCTTTAACGCTATAAATAATATTGGTTAATTCAATTTGTGGTTGATGATTCTCATCAAAAAAACAGGTTTGGCGTTCCCATAAATAATCAATCAAACCTTCTTCAACAGGTTTATCAGTAGGTGGTAATAAAGATTGTAAACCGGGGGCTTCGACATCCATATCAACCAAAACAACCCGTTTACCTTGCCTTGTTAATTGAAAAGCAGTTTGAATTAATGCGGTTGTGCGTCCAACCCCGCCTTTATAAGAATAAAAAACAACCCGTTTAATAGGTGGGTGTTTAATTTTTTTAGGTAATGAGGTTTTACCTGACGATAGCATTGCAACAGCATCTTGCCATGATAAAGGCAATCTTTCTTCGTCTGAGCGAATGATTATATTTTCATCAGATGCTTCTTTCGGTGTATAAAGTTCCAAAATACCAGGAGTCAATTCAACTTTTGTAATTAACGGTTCAACTGTTTCTAAACGTTCTTTGCGCGTTTTGTTTTCAAATTGAGAAGAGATGATTGTTAATAAAACAAATCCTCCTGCTCCAATATTTAATTCAAATTGTTTAGGAAAACTCTTGTTTAAATCCTTTCTTAACTGTGTTGGAGCATTCATAGAATTATCCTGTTATTTTGTTGCAACCATTGGTTAATATAATTAAAACTATCTTGCCAAGTAGATATAGATTGTTGTGTATCAGGAATATAACGCAGACTGATATAATCAGGGTTTGATAAACCAAGTGGGCGTTTAATAATTGCAAGATGTGTTAAAAACTGTCCATCTGCTAGAGCAGCATTATATAAATCTGGCATACTTTCAATTGCTAGTTTTAAGTCATGAGATGGATTATTGATAGGTTTATCAAACCATAAATCAGTAACTCGTTGGCTTCGATGTTTCCAATCCGTGATTCTATGGTAAACAAGCAACATGGCTTTTAACCGACACTCAATTGCTATGCCGCCTAAATGAAAAATAGCAACCGCATAATTTTGATTTCTAGGTATCGCTGAAATATCATTTTTTCGTGCTAAATAAGCACCTGCAAAGTCTTCTGCCATAGATATAATATGTTTATAAAGTTATAAGAATCAACTGTGATTATTATTATCAGTCTGCTATAAAAAACGTATTTAAACATACGCAATTATTAATTCGCTCTCTGTTGATAAGCGATGAGGCTTGCAACTAGAGTCCTGATTGAGCAGTTTCAATCGGTGGCATTCAGTCCGCTTTAGCAAG
>JBAQSX010000151.1:0-5839 GCA_049296695.1 Methylococcaceae bacterium
GACTTGAGCAGTATTTGCCCTATATCGAGCAAGCTGGGCATTCATATAAAGTGGAATCTTTACTCGATGATAATTATCTAAAGCATCGATTCAAAACAGGAAAAAGAAATTTATTTGCTTATATTAAACCATTATTAAATAGACTTTCATTATTTTGGCGAGTAAGACAGTTTGATTTGGTGATTATTTGTGTGGAGTTCTTACCTTATTTTCCAGCTATTTTTGAAAAATATCTTAAATGGATAAATATTCCATATATTTTCGATTATGATGATCCGGTATTCCATTATTACGATTTAAGTCATAATTATTTTGTTCGCTTGTTTTTTGGAAAAAAATTTAATTCTGTTTTTAAAAAATCGGCTCATATTATAGGCGGTAGTCCTTACCTTGTTAATTATGCCAAACAATTTAATCAACAAGTGTCTTATTTACCTACCGTGGTTAGTTCAGCACATTATAATCAAAACAAAGATTTTTCTACTAATAGGCGGTTTTTTACAGTTGGTTGGATAGGTTCACCCAGTACATCTGTTTACTTAAAATTAATTGAACCTGCTTTAGAAAAAATTTATTTAACCGAAAACGTTAAAATTATTTTAATAGGTGCTGGTTCATTTTCTATGGAAAGTGTAACTATTGAATTAAAAGAATGGTCTGAACAAGACGAAATAAAAATGATGCTCGATTTTGATGTGGGTATTATGCCATTATCCAATGATGCGTGGTCAGAGGGTAAGTGTGGTTTTAAATTAATTCAATATATGGCATGCGGATTGCCTGTTATTGCATCTCCTGTTGGTGTTAATAATGATATTATTGAAAATGGATGTAATGGTTTTTTAGCCAATACCATTGATGAATGGGTGCAAGCGTTGCGTGTTTTAATATACGATGTTGGTTTGCGTGAAAGTATGGGTAAAAATGGGCGATTGCGTTTTGAACAGCATTATTCCTTAGCTGTCACAGCACCAGAGTTTATTAAAATAATTAATCAATTTTCCTAAAAGGGGTGTCTATTATGCGTGTTGAAGATAAAAATATAGACGTTTTAACGGTTGATGGTTTTGGTGATGAGTGGAATAAATTTCAACAAGAAAAATTAAGTCATGATGAACGTCAAAAAGTATTTAATGATTATTTCAATATATTTCCTTTGGATAAACTTTCTCAAGATGCAATAGGTGCTGATATAGGTTGTGGTAGTGGACGGTGGGCGATTTTAATAGCCCCTAAAATAGGACATTTGCATTTAATCGATGCCAGTATCGAAGCGTTAGCGGTTGCACAAAAAAATTTAGCCGCTTTATCAAATTGTAGTTTTCATTGTGCTAGTGTAGATGATATGCCCATTGCCGATGAATCTTTAGATTTTGCTTATTCATTGGGTGTATTACACCATGTGCCAAATACAAGAAAGGCAATTGAGTCAGTTGCTAAAAAAATAAAACCTAAAGGTCTTTTTCTAATCTATTTGTATTATCGATTTGATAATCGACCTAAATGGTTTCAAATTTTATGGCATCTTAGTGATTTGCTTAGAAAAGTTATTTGTCGATTGCCTTTTTCTTTGCGTTACTTAGTAAGTCAGGTGTTAGCGGTATGTATTTACTGGCCACTGGCAAGAACAGCTTTATTACTTGAAAAAATATATAAACCGTTACCTAATTGGCCATTATTTTATTATAGAAATAAATCATTTTATGTATTAAGAACCGATGCGCTAGATCGTTTTGGGACGCGTTTAGAACAACGGTTTACTAAAATTGAAATTGAAGCAATGTTAATTAATGCAGGTTTTGAAAATATTCAGTTTTCAAATAATGCGCCGTTTTGGTGTGTTTTAGGAATAAAAAAATAATGTGTGGTTTTGCTGGTTATTTAAGCACGAATTCAGTTAATGTCATTGATATATTGCAACAGATGGCGGATACGATTATCCATCGTGGTCCTAATGATTCAGGCGTGTGGTTTGATAGTATATCTGGAATAGCGCTGGCACATCGTAGATTATCCATTGTTGATTTATCGCCTCAAGGTCATCAGCCAATGAAGTCGGCTTGTGAACGTTATGTTATGGTATTTAATGGTGAAATTTATAATCATAATCAATTGCGTACCGAACTTAAGCAAACAATATGGCGCGGACATTCTGATACTGAAGTTATTCTTGCGGCAATTGCCGCATGGGGAATTGAAACAGCATTAACTAAATTTGTTGGAATGTTTGCTATTGCGTTATGGGATTGTGAAGAAAAAGTATTAACGCTAGCGCGCGATCGTATTGGCGAAAAACCGCTTTATTATGGCTTTCAAAATGATACTTTCATGTTTGCCTCAGAATTAAAAGCACTCAAAGTACATCCAGATTTTTTAAATGAAATTGATAGAGACGCGCTATGTTCATATCTACGATATTGTTATATTCCTGCACCCTATTCAATTTATAAAGGGATTAATAAACTATTACCCGGTAGTTATTTACAACTGGCTTTAAATGAAAAAAACAAAACCGTCACACCTAAACATTATTGGACTTTAGCACAGGTTATAAAAAACGGTTCTGCTACGCCTTTCATGGGTAGCGATGCTGAGGCAATTACTGCTCTTGATATGCAATTAAAACAATCCATTGGTTTACAAATGCTTGCCGATGTGCCGTTAGGGGCTTTTTTATCAGGTGGCGTGGATTCTTCAACTATTGTAGCGTTAATGCAGGTGCAATCTAGCCGACCTGTTAAAACCTTTTCCATTGGCTTTGACAATGCTAGTTATAACGAAGCCCATTATGCTAAAGCGGTTGCTCAACATTTAGGTACTGAGCATCATGAGCTTTATATATCATCTAATGATGCCATACATGTTATTCCCACACTTGGCACAATCTATGACGAACCCTTTGCAGATTCTTCGCAAATTCCAACTTTTTTAGTCGCACAAATGGCCAGACAACAAGTAACCGTTGCTTTATCAGGTGATGGTGGGGATGAATTATTTTGTGGCTATAATCGCTATATTTGGATAAAACGCTTATGGCATAAAATTTCATGGTTGCCCTTATCTACGCGTCGTTTATTTGCTAAAGCTATTAGATTATTACCACCGCGTTATTGGCAAGCTCTTTATGCAGTATTAGCGCATCATTTACCTAGTCGATTTCATGCCACATTAATTGGCGATAAACTACACAAATTAGCAGAACGTTTAATAAATGTAGAAAATGATGACGCGCTTTTTTATAGTTTATTATCAGTATGGCAACATCCAGCAGATTTAATGCTTAATGCAACTGAACCGCAAACAATATTAACAAATATACAACAGTGGCAACCTTTATTACCCAATATTATTGAACGCATGATGTGTTTAGATACTTTAACTTATTTGCCAGATGATATATTAGTTAAAGTTGACAGAGCAGCAATGGCTGTGAGTTTAGAAACGCGTGTCCCATTTTTAGACTACAGAATTGTTGAATTTGCTTGGCAATTACCATTAACAATGAAATATCGTCAAGGACAAAGCAAATGGTTATTACGCCAAGTGTTATATCAATATGTCCCTAAACATTTAATTGAACGTCCTAAAATGGGTTTTGGTTTGCCTATTGGTCAGTGGTTGCGTTATGAATTACGCGATTGGGCAGAGAGTTTATTAGATGAAACTCGTTTGAACAATGAAGGCTATTTTCAAACACAAATTGTTCGTAATCGATGGCAAGAACATTTAAGTGGTCAGCGTAATTGGGATCACTCGCTATGGATAATATTAATGTTTCAAGAGTGGTTAGAAAAAAATAAATGTTAGCTTATTGGTTTTTGATTACAGTTCCAATGTGTTTTTTATTGATGCCATTGAATCAAAAAAGTATACATACGCCAGCATTATGGTTTGTAGGACTTTTTTATTTACTTTTTATTGGCTGTAGAAACGAAACAGGTGCAGATTGGGCAGCTTATCTTGATATGTATGAACGTATACGTTGGTATTCATTTACAGACGCATTGGAATATACTGAAATTAGTTTTGCAATTTTAAATTGGCTATTAGGACAAATTGATGCAGGCGTTATTGTTGTTAATATAATAGCTGCCATATTTTTTGTTTCTGGGTTGATACGATTTGCCCAAAAAATGCCCAATCCGTGGCTAGCATTAATTAGCGTTACCCCTTATTTAGTTATAGCTATTGGAATGAGT
Organism: Methylococcaceae bacterium; assembly: GCA_049296695.1. GTDB lineage: Bacteria > Pseudomonadota > Gammaproteobacteria > Methylococcales > Methylomonadaceae > UBA10906. The sequence goes on from JBAQSX010000151.1 coordinate 4,200, forward strand.
GCGGTAAGACAATCAATGGCAATAGGTTTAGTATTTCATTTATTTGCTAGTTGGCAACAAAGCTTATTTAAAAAGATAAGTTTAGCATCAATTGCCACCTCTTTTCATTATAGTGCTATTGTCGCGCTTATTTTTGTGGTACAGAGTATAAAAATGCCTTCGTGGTTTAGATATACCTTATTAGTAGGCGGCGCAGTGGTTAGTTATCCTATTTTTAACGCGACCGAAGCGTATTCTAAATATAATCAAACTTATATTGTCGATGATATAGTATCTCCAGGTGCATTTATGCACGCATTACTCAATGCTATTCCTGCTATTATTTATTTGCTTTTTATTAAAAAATGGAATGCTGTTTTTGGTAAAAGTGATTTAATTCGCATACTGGCAATATTGAGTATTTTTAGTGTATTTGGGGTTTTTGTTTCATCTACGGGAATCGATCGTTTAGCTTTGTATTTATCGCCTATACAAATGCTAGTTTATTCATCAATGCCCTATGTTTTTGGTCGAAAAAATCAATCTATACTTTACAGCTTAATTATTACTTATCATGGTATAGTTTTGTATTGGTGGTTAAATTATGCTAATACTTCCATGGGATGGATACCATATAAAAATATTTTATTTTAATTATTATTTTGCTATTGAATTATTATGCACACATATAAAACTGTTGCTGTTAATACGACTGATTGCCTGTTTTCAGTTGATGTAGAAGATTGGTTTCATATTTTAGAATTACCCACCGCCCCCGATATTGCCCAATGGAACGCATTACCTTCGCTGGTTAGTAAAAATTTTCACACTTTATTAGAACTATTTTCTAAAAAAAACGTGAAAGTAACCTGTTTTTTTCTAGGCTGGGTTGCAGAAAAATATCCCCAATTAGTCAAACAAGCCAGTGATTTAGGACATGAAATAGCCAGTCATGGTTACTCGCATACTTTAGTATATAGCATGAGTGCCGATGAATTTTTCTTGGATATAACAAAAGCTAAAACTATTTTAGAAGCTATTATTGGCAAACCCGTATTAGGTTATAGGGCTCCGGGGTTTTCAGTTACCAAAGACACGCCGTGGTTTTTTGAAATGCTAGCAAAAGCGGGTTATAGTTTTGATTCTTCAGTTTTTCCCGCGCCGCGTCAACATGGCGGTATGGCATCCACGCCACTGAGTCCTTATCGCATTAGTACCCAATATGGATCAGTTACAGAATTTCCTATTAGTGTTTCGCATCTATTAAATAAACCATTTTGTTTTTTTGGTGGCGGTTATTTACGTCTTGCCCCTTATTTTTTAATAAAAAATAGAGCGCGTAATGTATTAAATCAAGGCAGACCGATTATTTTTTATATTCATCCGCGTGAAATAGACCCCGATCATCCACGCATTGCCATGAATGCGCTGAGACGTTTTAAATCCTATGTTAATTTAAAAACCACGCGTTATAAAATTGAACAGATTTTAAATGACTTTCCCCTCATTACTTTTAATGAGTATCTTGAAAAAATGAATAGCCAAGGAGATTTTTAATGACTCAGTCCAATGTTTCAAGTTTTTTTGATAAATACGCCCACGATTTTAATGCTATATATGGCAATAATAATAATTTATTCAATGCCATTATTAATCAATTA
>JBAQSX010000152.1:0-9371 GCA_049296695.1 Methylococcaceae bacterium
CTCCCGATAATGTTCAATTATTTATTAAAACGGTTAATTCATGTTACTCGAACTGCATTTAGAAAACTTTAAATCATGGCAAAAGCTTGAGTTAAAATTAGGACAAGTGACAGGATTATTTGGTACAAATAGTTCAGGTAAAAGTAGTATTTTGCAGTTTTTATTATTATTAAAACAAACCAAAGATGCTACTGATAGAGGTTTAGTATTAGATTTAGGCGGACAAAATCAATTAATTAATTTAGGTTCATATAAAGATTTAATTTATCAGCATGATGATGAGTTGTCGTTGAAATGGTCATTGGATTGGAATGCAGAGAGCAAATTAAAAGAATTTTGTTACACATCTGTTACTGTTATTGTTAATAACAAAGAAATGAAAGTAAATTCGTTAAAGTATGAATTTAATAAAGAATATTTCTTTGAAATATCTATAGAAAATCTTGCAATCAATCAATATGAAGTTGAAATAGATTTACCTAATCCTCTTGAAAATTTTGAAAATCTTTTACCACCTTTTAATTCATCCGAATTTTCAGATTTAATTTCTGAAGTTGTTAAAGAAACACCTCGACTATCAGAGAATTTCAGTACGTTGTTATCACCAATAAAAACACATTTGTTTCCAGATAAAATAAAAATAAAAGATGATGTACGATTTATTGAATTTGAATACGAAAAGTTAATAGATAAAATCCATTATCTAGCCCCTTTAAGAGAATATCCTCAACGTGAATATCAATGGTCGGGTGCAAGTCCTTCTCATGTCGGTTATCGTGGTGAAAGAACAATAGAGGCGATATTATCGGCAACTATTCGCAATGAAACCCGCATTATGCCCTATTCAAATGAAGCAAAACCCTTTCAAGAAATTATTGCTTATTGGTTAAAATATCTCGGTTTAATTGAAGCGTTTTATGTTAAAGAAATAGCAGACGGTACGGGTTTATATCGCGCTATTGTTAAAATTAATAAACAAAGCCCAGAAACTTTTTTAACCGATGTCGGTTTTGGTGTGTCGCAAGTATTACCTGCTTTAGTATTACTGTATTATGTGCCTGAGGGTAGTATTATATTAATGGAACAACCCGAAATCCATTTACACCCTTCAGTACAAAGCGGTTTAGCCGATGTGATTTTATACGTTGCCAAACAGCGTAATTTACAAGTGATTGTAGAAAGTCATAGCGAACATTTATTAAGACGTTTACAAAGACGCATTGCCGAAGCGCAGTATTTAGTCGATGAATTAAAACTCTATTTTTGTCACAGTGAAAACGGCGCGTCACAATTATCGGATTTAAAAATTAATCATTATGGCGAAATTGAAAATTGGCCTGCTAATTTCTTTGGTGATGAAATGGCAGAAATTGCCGCCACCCGTAAAGCCGCATTAAAACGTAAAATACAGGAATCGGCTAATAATGCTTGATAAATTAGTGATTGATACTAATGTATTAATTGCGGCAAATGGCAGAAATACCCACGCCTGTTTTGCCTGTCAATTAGCGTGTATTGAATTATTAGAAGAATGTAAAAATTCATTGATTGCGCTGGATGATTTAGATTTAATCATGGATGAATATAAAGCCTATTGTAATTATTCAGGACAACCCAATACAGGCGATATGTTTTTTAAATATCTGCATGATAATCAACACAGTGTTAATAACATTTATCGCATTACTATTACACCAATTGATGATGAGGCGCGGGGATTTTTAGAACTACCGATTAATACTGTTGATAAATCTGACCGTAAATTTGTCGCCACTGCATTAATAGCACCCGCCAGTATTATGAATGCCACCGATAGCGATTGGGTAGAGCAGAAATTATTACTCGATAATTTAAACATTACAGTTAAACAATTATGTCCTGAACATAGTTGTAAATAATAAACTCACTTTTAACAACACGAGAGTATCATGCTACATGAAATAATCAACTGGCTAGTCAATACCATAAGTGCGATGGGTTATAGCGGCTTATTTTTATTAATGGCGATGGAAAGTTCTTTAATTCCAATTCCTAGTGAAATCATTATGCCGCCAGCGGGTTATTTAGTCCAGCAAGGTAAAATGAATATGGCGTTAGTGATTATTAGCGGCACAGCGGGGAGCTTATTTGGCGCATATCTTAATTATTTTGCGGCGCGGCTTTTGGGTCGTCCTTTATTGATTAAATACGGTCATTATGTATTGATTAATGAGCAACGTTTTTATCAAGTGGAACAGTTTTTTAAAAATCATGGTGAAATATCGACTTTTATCGGGCGATTATTACCTGTGATTCGACATTTAATTTCTTTGCCTGCAGGTTTAGCGCAAATGAATCATTTAAAATTTTCTTTTTATACTTTATTAGGTTCATTTTTATGGGTGTCTGCTTTAACATGGTTGGGTTATTTTTTAGGAGCTGAGCAAGCGTTAATTCAACAATATGCGCATCAATTAGTTATGGGTATTATTATTTTTAGTGGCTTATTAATTGCAGTTTATGTGCGTTGGGGACGTGGGCAATAAATGCCACTGACTTTTCAAAATCATTTAATTACTATTTAAAATTGCACAAAGTTTATCAATGTAGGGGCAAATCATATTTGCCCTTAATAACAAGCCGTTGTGCAAGGGCGAATATGATTCGCCCCTACGATTACACTTATTTTTAGTTGTAAAAATCCTGTAGGGTATTAAAAATCCACTAAACCTTAGGACGTTTAAACCTAGAATTGAATGCCAAACAAAATAATAATTTATTAAAATTTACAGCCATAATTAGGTTATATAACCTAATATAACCTGTCATATCACACAATTTTTCTTTATCAATTAATTAACTCATTAAAAACAAAGTTAATTCTTTATGGTGTAGTTATTGCTTTTTGAGGTTATCCATTACGACTGGATAATCCAAGGTTAATAATCATTAAATACAGTGGTTTCATATCAAAGTGACATAACGACTGCCAGTCCTTTAAGGACTGGCAGTCGTTTTTACGCGCTATATTGAATTGAAAAACAGTATAATGATTATTAATATATCAGCTTCATTCAATAACTAAACAGATACTATGAAATATAAAAAAATAGTCCTCGCTATCACATTACTCAGTGGTATTTTTTCAATTACCGCACAAGCCAATTCAAGCGTAGTCACGGGTACATTACATTATCAAACCCTAGGTGGCAGTATTGATTATTGGCGCATTCATGTAGAAACCGCAGGCACAGTCAATATTGATATGCGTGCTTATGAAGGTTTGGGCGATACCCCCGCTGACGGCACACAAGATTTAAATAATGATGGTGAAATTACTTATCTCGACCCCGATACCATGTTATTTAATGATGACGGTCATTTAGATATAGCAGATAGAATTATTCGCTGTGATGACCAAGGCAAAGGTGTAACTGACGGCTGTGGGGATTTAAATTCAGGAATTAATGATGGTTCTATTCATAAACGCGACCCCTTTTTTAGTAAATACTTAGCCGCTGGGGATTACATTTATGTGGTATCGGATTATTTACTGAGTAATAACGAAGTATTATCGGGCTTTAATATTGCCGATACAATACGCAATAATGGCGACCACGGTGATTATCAATTAACCGTCAGTTCTAATGATGCCGTTATTCAAATAATCGCAGCCCCTCAAGTAGTATTGGATTTGGATAATGATAATGATGGGGTATTAAATTCTGTTGATACTGACGATGATAATGACGGTATTACCGATAAAGACGATGTTGATGACGATAATGACGGTATTGTCGATAGTTTAGATTTTGACGATGATAATGACGGTATTATTGATAATAAAGACCGTGAAGATAATGACGGTGATAATGATGGTATTGTTGACGCAGTAGATACTGACGATGATAATGACGGCACACTCGATACCTTAGATGATGATGATGATAACGATCACATTATTGATGCAAACGATTATCAAGATAATGATAACGATAATGACGGTATTGAAAACGGCAAAGACAAAGACAGCGATAATGACCACATAAGTAATGCCAAAGATACCGATGATAATAATAACGGTATTGCCGATATTGCAGAAACCTTAGACGGTTTTGATGATGATAATGATAGTATTGCCGATAATATCGACCTTGATGCCGATAATGATGGCGTAGTTAATGCATTAGATTTTGACGATGATAATGATGGTATTAATGACGATAAAGATATTGATGATGATAACGATGGCATTGTCGATAAAAAAGACTTTGATGATGATAATGACGGTATTGCCGATAAAGACGATAAAGCCAATCAAGATAATGACAACGATGGTATATTAGCGTCTATTGACAGCGATGATGATAATGACGGCATTACTGACGATTTAGATAGTGATGATGATAATGACGGTATTTTAGATGCTGATGAAATCGTTGTATTAGATGCCGATGAAGACGGTATTGCCGATAGTTTAGATACTGACAGTGATAACGATGGTTTGATTGATTTGAGCGATACCGACAGCGATAATGATGGTATTTTAGACGATGCTGACACCGATAAAGATAATGATGGTGTTATTAATAAAAGAGATAAAGACAATAATAATGATGGCATTATTGATAATGCTTAGTTAATTATTAGTGCTTTATTTAAGCAAATTAGCTTAAAACTATAAAGGCGGTTGTACTGATAAGTACAACCGCCTTTTTTATGATTAAAAACTAAGAGTACGCTATAATTAATCCTCTACAAGCTCCCCCCTTAATCCCAACTGGAGAACGCCATGACCACCCAAGTAGGCCATTTTCAACTCAATAACGGTTTATATACCGCTTTTTTTAATACCATAGTTAGCAATAATATTGCTTTTATTACCGCTTATAGCGGCTCGGTTGAATCCATTTATTTAGTCGATGTCAGCAATCCCGCCACACCGAATTTACTCGGTCATTATAGTGATGTTTATTATTACAATGACATGGTGGTGCAGAATTCAACTTTATTAGTCACCGATGGTGGTTTTTTATTAAATTTTGACATTAGTAATCCCGCGCAAATTAGTGTATCGAGTAGTTTTAAAACTGATTATTTTAGCAATGCTTTAGTAATTAATAATAATACTGCCTATATTGGCACAGCGACTGGCTTACAAATTTTAGATATAACAGATGCCAGCCAACCTAAACCTTTAGGGCATTATGCCAAAGCAGGTTGGGTTGATGATATTAAAATCATCGGCAATAAAGCCTATTTAACTACCACGGGTGGCTTGGATATTTTAAATATTAAAAATCCTGCAAAGCCGCATTTATTAAGTCATTATGATTTGTCTTTAGATACCAGTGGCAAAGATAATATCGCCATTAAAGGGCAGGTTGCTTATATAACAAGTTTTCATGGTATTAAAGCCATTGATATAAGTGATGCAAGCCAGCCGCAATTATTGGGGAGTTATGGTGAAAATACCTATACTTATTTTAATGCAATTACTGTGCAAAATAATATCGCTTATGTCGCCGCGCGTGATAAAGGCGTTTATTTAATTGATATAAGTCAGCCGCAAGCGATGAAATTAGTCGCTGTTTATGATACTGTCGATGCTTTAAGAATTACCATTGTTAATGGTTTGAGTTATATCACCGATAATCAAGGCGGTTTGCAAATATTACAAATAACTGAGCCGACTAAGCATAATGATAGTATTAGCGGCATTGATGGCAATCAATATACAGGGACGGGCGGTTTGAGTGGTAATGACCAATTATGGGGTTTGGCTGGTAATGATACGTTAGAGGGTTTAGCAGGTAATGATACTTTAGACGGTGGCACGGGCGCGGATGTATTAATTGGAGGTTTGGGTAGTGATGTGTATATTGTTGATAATTACCAAGATACCATTATTGAAGCTAAAACGACTTTAGTTTATGAAATTAATACCGTGCAATCTGCTATTACTTGGACATTAGCTGATAATTTACAAAACTTAGTATTAACCGCACATAAAAATATTAATGGCTTTGGTAATGCAGAGAATAATTCATTAACAGGTAATTCGGGTAATAATCAATTAATGGCGGGTGCGGGTGATGATTATTTAATGGGCGGTGGCGGTAATGATACTTTAAGCGGTGAATTAGGTAATGATACTGTGCGCGGTGGTTTTGGTAGTGATTCATTAATGGGCGGCAGTGGCGCGGATACATTTAAATATAACCGTGTTAATGAGTCTAGCGGTGAAAAAACTGATATTATTGTTGATTTTAATGCTAGCGAAGGCGATAAAATCGATGTGCATAGTGTTGATACCAATTTTGATTATTATGGTAATCAAGATTTTATCTATATTGGTTCTGCTGATTTTGATAGCACTAATGCCCAAGGACAATTGCGTTTTGACCCAATGACGCAAACGATTTATGGCAGTATTAATACTGATAGTAATGCCGAGTTAGTGATTCATCTCAGTGGCGTTAATCAATTACAAGCCAGTGATTTTATTTTGTAGTGATTGATTGGCTAGTCCTGCATTGGAAATATTAATTATTAAATTGGAGTGCAAGCTCTGCTTGCTAGTCATTTAGCAGGCAAAGCCTGCATTCCAGTCAAGACAATGAACAAAATTCTGCTGTTATTAATTTGGCATATAATTATGCTGAGCAGTTACTCACAGTATTTAATCAAGTAAATAGTTTTATAGAAAAACGGGTGTGAAATATTATTTTAGTTAGTACTAACACGACTGCTAGTCCTTTAGAGGACTAGCAGTCGTATCGCTCACAATTATCAATATAAAATACAATTATTAATCTAACAAAAATATTATTTATGAAACATATCCCATTATGGCTAATTTTTTTATTTTCAGTTTCTCTTATAGCCGCTGGTTTTGTTATTGGCTCTTATTTTTATTGGTTTAAATCTATTTCTTTAATGCCATTAGAACAAACTGTAGCTAAGGCTATTTGGGGACAGTTTGGTGATTATATTGGCGGCATTTTAAATCCCTTATTTTCTTTTACTGCTCTGTGTGCTTTGCTTTATACCATCAAATTACAAAGTAAAGAATTACATGAATCGACTGAACAGTTAAAAAGCTCAGCGCAAGCATTAGCCTTGCAAAATGACGTATTAATGCGCCAACAATTTGAACATACTTTTTTTCAATTGTTTGAGATGTTTAATAAGTTGGTTGATAGTATCTTATTGACTCCTATTAATATTAAACTTTATGGAAAAGAGGGTATTAATGAACTTTATTGGAAACACTTACATCCCACTATGTATGCTAATAGTAGAGATGATGGAAAAGTAGAAATTAATGTGATAGAAAATATTAAACAATATTTATATGTTTTTAAAGCAATAGTCGAATTTAGTGCTTATTTTCGCACCTTGTATAGCATTATTAAATTTGTCGATAATAGCCAATTACCATTTGAAGATAAAAAATTTTACACCAATTTAGTTCGCGCTCAATTAACTGATGCTGAATTAGGCTTATTATTTTATAATTGCTTATGTTTGCCTAAATATGAACAAAGTAAATTTATTCCCTTAATAATTCGTTATGATTTATTAGAGTATTTGCAAGATGAAACCTTAGCTAATCCACAGCATCGCCAATTATGGGATACGTTAATTGCAAATTATCAAAACCAATAATATAAAATCAATTAAACTATTGAACTAACACTATAACCATGAGTAAGCAACATGATAATTAACGGTGTCGTTATCGACAAAACATTCGCCGAGGCTTTCCCCATGAAAGCGACTCGCGCCATTATTACCGCGCACAATGCCAAATGGGCAATGATTGCCGCGCAAGCCATGACAGGTTTTGCCACCTCGGTAATTGCTTGCGGCTGTGAAGCGGGCATAGAACGTGAACTCAGCCCCGAAGAAACCCCCGACGGTCGTCACGGCGTGTCAGTGATGATTTTTGCTATGGGCGGCAAAGGCTTAGCAAAACAACTCGAAACCCGTGCGGGGCAATGCGTATTGACCTCGCCTACTTCGGCGTTATTTGCAGGCATTGAAAGCGATATAAAAATCCCGCTGGGTAAAAACCTGCGCTATTTTGGTGACGGTTTTCAAATTGCTAAAAAAATCAACGGCAAACGCTATTGGCGCGTGCCTGTAATGGACGGCGAATTTTTAGCCGAAGCCACCACAGGACAAGTCAACGCCGTGGGCGGCGGTAACTTTTTAGTGCTAGCCACGTCACAAGGACAAGCCTTAGCCGCCTGTGAAGCCGCCATTGATGCCATGAGACAACAGCCTAACGTGATTATGCCCTTTCCGGGTGGCGTGGTGCGCTCGGGTTCTAAAGTGGGTTCTAAATACAAAAGCTTAGGTGCGTCCACTAATGACGCATTCTGCCCAACCTTAAAAGGCATGACCAAAACTGATTTATCACCCGAAGTGGAATCGGTCATGGAAATTGTCATTGACGGGCTGAGCAAAGAAGATATTGATAAAGCCATGCGCGTGGGCATTCAAGCGGTGTGCGACTTGGGCGCGGAAAACGGCATTAAACGCATTAGCGCGGGTAATTACGGCGGCAAATTAGGGCCGTTTCACTTTCATTTACAGGAGATTATGGCATGAGCGCGTTACGCTTGACCTTAAAACAAGCCCCGCAACAACGTTTAGATTGTTCGCCTTTGGTGTGTCAAAATTTAATTAATTTAAGCATCGATGAAATTAATGCTCTTCAATTATATTGCGGCAAACAACAGCTAAGCGTTGCTGAATTATTTAACGTAGAAGGTGACGATGCTAATAATATTAGCTTTATTAATACCACCGATAAATGCGATTTTATTGGCAAAGAATTAAACGGCGGTTCAATTACTATTGAAGGCGATGCAGGTGCGTATTTGGGCTTGGGTTTATTAAATGGTTCAATTACTGTTAAAGGTAATACTGGCATTTATGCAGGCGGTGAAATGCGTAAAGGCTCAATTACGATTGAAGGTAATGCGGGGGATTTTTTAGGCTCAGCATTGCCGGGTAATAAAATGGGTATGAAAGGCGGTTTGATTTTAGTTAAAGGTAATGCAGGTGAGCGCGTGGGCGACCATTTGCGCCGTGGCACGATTTTAATTGAAGGTAATACGGGGGATTATTGTGGTTCACGCATGACAGCGGGAACAATTGCGGTCATGGGTAATACGGGGCGGTTTGTGGGTTATGCCATGCGCCGTGGCACATTATTATTGTGGCAAACCCCGCAATTATCGGCGAGTTTTAATGATTGCGGAACGCATACTTTAGGTTTTTTACCGCTGTTATTTAATTCTTTTAAATCCTTAGATTCAAAATTTGCGAGCGTTTGTTTTAATCGTATTCAACGTTACGCGGGGGATATGGCAGAAATG
>JBAQSX010000153.1:0-6208 GCA_049296695.1 Methylococcaceae bacterium
CCTGACAAGTTCAGGCAAAGCCTGACCTCCTTAATTATTTAAACCTATTAATTAAAAATTCGCTTTACCTTTTACCAAAACCTTCAAACAGAGAGAGACCAATACAATGAGTTTTACCGATTATAAAGTAGCCGATATGTCCTTAGCCGCTTGGGGACGCAAAGAAATCAACATCGCAGAAACCGAAATGCCGGGCTTAATGGCATTGCGTAAAGAATTCGGCGCGGCGCAACCCTTAAAAGGTGCGCGTATTGCGGGCTGTCTGCACATGACCATTCAAACAGCGGTATTAATTGAAACCTTAACCGCTTTGGGCGCGACCGTGCGCTGGTCATCATGCAACATCTTCTCAACCCAAGACCACGCGGCGGCGGCAATTGCGGCGGCGGGCATTCCCGTATTTGCGTGGAAAGGCGAAACCGAAGCCGAAGCCGACTGGTGCATCGAACAAACCATCATCGCCCCAGATGGTTGGAGACCCAACATGATTTTGGACGATGGCGGCGACTTAACCAACATGATGTCTGACAAATTCCCCGAACTCATGGCGGACGTGAAAGGCTTATCAGAAGAAACCACCACAGGCGTATTGCGTTTATACGAACGCGTTGCCAAAGGCACATTAGTCGTGCCTGCGTTTAACGTGAACGATTCAGTCACCAAATCAAAATTCGATAACCTCTACGGTTGCCGCGAATCCTTAGTAGACGGTATTAAACGCGCAACTGACGTGATGATTGCAGGTAAAATTGCCGTTGTATGTGGTTATGGTGACGTGGGCAAAGGGTGCGCTCAATCCTTGCGTGGCTTAGGTGCGACCGTGTGGATTACTGAAATTGACCCGATTTGCGCGTTGCAAGCGGCAATGGAAGGTTATCGCGTGGTCACTATGGAAGAAGCCGCGCCATTAGCTAACATTTTCGTGACCGCGACGGGTAACTATCACATCATCACGCACGCACATTTACTGGCGATGCGTGACCAAGCGATTGTGTGTAACATCGGTCACTTTGATTCTGAAATCGAAATTGCCGCCTTGCGTCAATACACTTGGGAAAACATTAAACCCCAAGTTGACCACGTTATTTTCCCTGACGGCAAACGCATTATCGTGTTAGCCGAAGGTCGTTTAGTGAACTTAGGTTGCGCTACGGGACACCCCAGTTTTGTAATGTCTAATTCATTCTGCAACCAAGTATTAGCGCAAATGGAATTATGGAATAACGCTTCGGCTTATGAAAATAAAGTTTATATTTTGCCTAAAAAATTAGACGAAAAAGTCGCACGTTCACATTTAGCGCAAATTGGTGTGCATTTAACTGAATTAACCCCAGAGCAAGCCGCTTATATTAACGTGCCAATTGAAGGCCCTTATAAACCTGACCATTACCGTTATTAATTTATAAAACCATCAGGATGTGCTACCTTTAGCACATCCTGTATTTTAGGATTTGAATTTACGAAAATGAATAAAATTGTCTGTCCAATCTTTTGTGAGTTATGGAAAGTATAGTGAGAATAAAAGGGTATCATACTTGCAAAACAGATGGCGGTATTCACCATATTTGGAAAAATGCTCCTTTTATTAGTGAACCTAATAACAGACAATGGCTAACACAGGGTTACTATTTTTGGACAGATAATTGTCATTTTGCCCATAAATGGGGTGAAAACTCAATAAAAGGCGAATATGCAATTATTGAATGTTTAATTGAAATAGAAAAAAACTTACTTTTAGATTTAGTAGGCTCGGTCGATGATCAATTACGTTTTGAAGAATTAATTAATATTTTTAAACAAAGGTTTATAAAAACAAAATCTCCAGAAACGCCAACAGTTAGCGAAGTATTAGCTTTTTATAGAAGACAAGTAGAAAGAACCAATAATAAAGATATATTTCCTTATAAGGCAATAAAAGCTCAAGATAAATATCATAAGTCTGAATTTGCATTTATTAAAAATTCTAAGCCAAGCTATTTACCATTAGTAACAAGACAGCAACTTTGTTTATTTGATTTTGCCGTTGATTGTATAAAAAATAAAAATATTATTCACCCTGAATCTTTTAAAAAAGATTCTTTGTTGTTTAAAGGAGAGAAAAATGAATAAGGTTCATGATAAATCATTGCAACTTATAAAAGAATTGCTTGATAGTATGGATGATGAGACTTTCTTAAGTGAGTATAACGCCGTAAAATGCGGGGTAGGACCTACTATTGATTCTTTTTTAGCGTATCACTGTTCTTTTAATAATTTTCTGAGAACTACAGAAATAACATCTAAATCTATAGATAAACATTGTAAAACCAAAGAATGTTTCTATAAAGGACAAAACGATGTATATTCAATGAATAGCGAATCACATTTAGAACAATTGGCGGCATAAAACAATGAACATTCAGTTTGTTGATACTAAAGTAATTAATCTTAACCTAACAGGAATAGTAGAAGAAAATATTGAAAGCATAGATGATTTTAATTTTTCATTTACACCTGCTTTTTCTGAATTTCCATCAAATGAGTTTTTAATTATTTTTAGTTTATCCTTAAAAATTGAAGACTCGTTTGTCCTATCTATTGAATATGCAGCACGATTTTCTACAGATGATGAAATTGATGAAGTATTTAAAGAATCCAATTTTGTTAAAATTAATGCACCTGCTATTGCATATCCATTTTTAAGAGCTTATATAAGCAATTTGACACTTAATTCAGGCTTTTCTCCTGTTATTCTGCCAACAATAAATTTCACCAAGTTTTAGTTATTTTATATAAAAATAAAATAACTAAATACAGAATAATAGTTAGTTAAATAATATCTTGCTATTAACAAAGAGATTAAATAATGTCCACACAACCCCAATTTAGTTTTGAATTTTATCCGCCTAAAACCGAAGACGGTAAAATCGCTTTGCAAAACGTGCATCAACAATTAGCGCAACGTAATCCCGATTTCTTTTCAGTTACCTTTGGCGCGGGTGGTTCAACGCGTGATAAAACTTTTGAAACCGTGGTGAATATTCAAAACCAAGGTATTCCCGCCGCGCCGCATTTATCCTGCGTCGCATCAACAAAAGAGAATATCAGAGACATATTAACAGGCTATAAAAACGCTGGCGTTTCGCGTATTGTGGCTTTGCGCGGTGATTTACCTTCGGGCATGATGTCAGCGGGTGAATTTCGTTATGCCAATGAATTAGTCGAATTTATTCGCGCTGAAACTGGGGATTATTTTGATATTCATGTCGCCGCTTATCCTGAAGTACATCCGCAAGCATTAAACGCGAAAGAAGATTTTAAAAACTTTAAACGCAAAGTTCAGGCGGGTGCTAATTCAGTAGTCACGCAATATTTTTATAACGCGGAAAGTTATTTTTATTTTGTTGATGAATGTGAAAAAAATGGTATTACAATTCCAATTGTTCCAGGAATTATGCCCATTACCAATTATTCACAATTATTTAGATTCTCTGATATGTGCGGCGCGGATATTCCACGCTGGTTGCGTAAGCGTTTAGAGAGTTTAGGTGATGATAAAGAGGCTGTACAGGAATTAGGTTTGCAAGTAGTCACGCAATTATGTCAGCGATTATTAGACGGCGGCGCACCGAGTTTGCATTTTTATACCATGAATCAAGCCGCGCCTTCGCTGGCAATTATTGATAATTTAAAGTTTTAATTAAAAAATATATTAAAATACCTATCAGGTTTTAAAAACCTGATAGGTATTTTTTTAAATGATGAAAAACAATACGATTGTACAGACGTTGCAGTGCAACGTCTCTACGAAAGTATGTATTAATGGTTATTCTTGTTTTGCAATGCTAAATAACCGTTAATTAACAAACCAATAAATGCTAATAATAAAATAATAATAATGGGTTTATCGCCTAAATAACTATAAGGCGTAACCCCACCCATAGGTGTAATAGTTCCCGTTAATGCAGTTTCAGTAAATAACGGAGCTTGCGACTGAATACTACCGTCAGGGGCAATAATGGCGGTCGCGCCCGTATTAGTTGAACGCAACATAAAACGCCCCGTTTCTAATGAGCGCATTTGGGCTATTTGTAAATGTTGATGCGGTTCAATAGAATCCCCAAACCAACCATCATTAGTGACATTCACTAAATAAGCCGCATTATTTAAACCTGCAATATTGGCATCACCAAAAGCATCTTCATAACAAATAGACGTTATAAAATTATAGCCCCCTGCTTTTAATAAAGGTTGATTATCACCCCCTGCTGTAAAACTACCTAAACGCATACCAATTGTTTTTAAAACAAATCCCGAAACAGGTTGCCACGGTAGATATTCACCAAAAGGTAATAAATGGTTTTTACGATACATGCCACTTTCTTTGCCTAAGGTAATAACGGCATTATAAACTTCGGTTTCACTATTACCTTGCGCGGGTAGACTTACGATTAAATCGGTATTATGGGCTAGGGCTTGTTGTTTTAAAGGTTGCAAAAAAAACTCATCCACGGCTTCTAAAAAAGCAGGAATTGCCGTTTCAGGCCAAACAATAATTTGACTATCCCAATGCGCCTCGGTTTGGCGTTTATACAGTAATAAGGTATTTAAACGATTTTCAGGTTTCCATTTTTTATCTTGCGTAATATTGCCTTGAATTAAAGTCACTTTTAACGGCTCACCTATTGAATGCGTCCAAGTAATGGTTTTTAAACCCGCACCAATTAACCAAATACTGATAATTAAACTCATAACCAATTTGTTTTTAGTTTGCCACGCTAAAATCATTAATGATGCCGTTAATGCTAATAAAAAACCTGTACCATACGCGCCTAGAATGGGAATATAACCCGCTAAGGGCGTGCTTAATTGTGAATACGCGCAAAGTAACCACGGAAAACCATTTAAAATTAAATAACCACGCCAATAATCAATTAATATCCAAACTATAGGCATTATTAAAAACTGATAGCGTTGTTTACAAAAGCCTTGGCTAAATACAATTAAGCCACCAGCCATTGCGGGGAATAATGCCCAGAATGCCGCGAACGTTATAGATAAGCCGCCTGCAATTAAAACATCTGCCCCACCAAAATCATGAATACTAATATAAACCCACGTCACGCCCAAGCCAAATGAACTTAAACCAAATAAATAACCGCGTATTACAGCGCGTTTAACTGAGCAGTTTTGCCATGAATAAAATAATAAACTCAAAGCAATTAAGGCTAAATAAGCATAATTAAATGGTGCGAAAGCTAAGGTAAATAAAAATCCAGAGCTTAAGGCGAGTAAATCTTTATAATAAGGGTGCGATAAGGGCATAGTGTTTCCTATTCATTGAAAAGTTTGGGTTATGATACACGATGATTTTTATATTAATTTAAAGAGTTGACGCAATGATTAATTTTACAAAAATGCACGGGCTGGGAAATGATTTTATGGTTATCGATGCCATTAATCAGCTTATTAATTTAACTGCTGAGCAGATTCGGTTTTTAGCCGATAGGCATTTTGGCATTGGTTTTGACCAATTATTATTGGTGGAAAAGGCGACTAGCGAAACCGCTGATTTTACTTATCGGATTTTTAATGCCGATGGCAGTGAAGTGGCGCAATGTGGCAATGGGGCGCGGTGTTTTGCCCGTTTTGTGCGTGATAAGGGCTTGAGTGATAAAGCAGAAATTCGCGTTGATACTCATGCGGGGCAGTTGTTATTAAGCTTTACTGAGGATGATTTAATTACGGTCAATATGGGCGTGCCGCGTCATAATCCTGAGCAAATTCCTTTAGTTGCAGAGCAAGAGGGGTTGTATTATAGCGTTGAGATTGATGGCGTTGCGCAAGGTTTTGGCGCGGTGTCTATGGGTAATCCTCATGCGGTTTTAGTGGTGGACGATGTGTTAAACGCACCTGTGGCGCAGTGGGGCAAGTTTTTAGAAAGTCATGCTTTGTTTCCTGAACGCGCCAATATTGGTTTTATGCAAGTAATTGACCGCGATAATATTAAATTGCGGGTATTTGAACGCGGCTGTGGTGAAACCTTAGCGTGTGGTAGTGGCGCGTGTGGCGCAGTTGTTGTGGGAATTGAGCAGGGATTATTAAATAATACCGTGAAAGCGCAATTAACAGGCGGTTCATTAGTAATTAATTGGGCAGGTAGAGGTTATCCTGTATTAATGAGTGGCGCTGCCGTTTTGGTATTTGAAGGGACTATTGAGTTATGAGG
>JBAQSX010000154.1:0-11160 GCA_049296695.1 Methylococcaceae bacterium
TTGTATATATCGGTACATAATGGTCATGTTAAATTGGAATCGGTAAACCAAGAAGGCAAGATAGCCGTGCATGGGGTTTTACATGACAATGAGCTAGGTTATATGAGTGTTGAGGGGCAATTCACGCGTAATGTGCTTACCTCTACACCGTCAAATACAACAGCGACTGATAATGACATCAGCGCGGTGGTTTCAAGCGTTCTCAATACCTTAAAACAACAACCTAATACTGACAATCCTGCAACCGCCAATGCTTATCAGCAATTAATTCACAACGTTCAAACAGCCGCCGATCAACATGTGATTACGCAAACAGCGGCTGATACGCTCATTACTACCATCAATGTGATGCGCGGCATTAATGTTGTGCCACCCACGCCACCTAGTCCTAATTAAGCTCTTAACTATCACCAGCGTGTAGGCAGGCGATGTTTTAATTCAATGCGGTGGTTTTCAATAGTGATATAACCGCCGCGTTTTAAATCATTCAAAATTCGCGTCACCATTTCGCGTGATGACCCCACCATTGACGATAAATCCTGATGCGTGAGTGCGTCAGTGATTAAACGCCCATCAGGCTGGGTTTTTGCCATATTATTTAATACTTTGGTGATTCTGCCATAAATGCCCAACAAGGCTAAACTACTGACCTGTTCGGTAGTATTACGCATCCGTTTTATGACGGTTTTTAATAATTCGATAGAGATATTGGGATTACGTTGCAAACAGTCAAAAAAATGCGCTCTAGGAAACAAGCCTATTTTGCAATCTTCAACCGTCATCACCGTAGCTGAACGCGGTTCTTCATCAAATAAAGATAATTCACCAAAAGTGTCGCCTTCTTGAAGGAAGTCTAATAACACTTCGCGTCCTTCGTCATTACTCATGAAAACTTTCAGTTTTCCTGAAAGCACTACATAAAGCAGATTATTAGATATATCACCCTGATTGACGAGTAATGAACCCTTGGCAAAGTATTGGGTGTGCATTCCAGCTTCTAGCTCTGCTCTATCATAAGCTGATAGTGATTCAAATAAAGGTACGTTTTCAAGCATAAGGTGGCGTTCCTATAACAATAGATTGAAAGTTTTGTAGTATGTGTACATTTCACCAGCACTAATGTGTGTATTGCACAGCGTCCATTCTACTTGTGTAGTTCAATAGTACCAAGTTAAAGCCTGTCTATAGGCGGTCTTTTTTTAAAAAAGCAAGGTACTATTTCACAAGACATCTCATTGTGCCACAACTTTATTGATATTGAGGAAATTTTCATGATTAAGCCACTTAGCCACTTGAGTTTGTTATTGTTAATTAGCATTCCCGCGTTTGCGACAGTTAATTCGCCTATCGCTTTTGTCACGCAAGTGCCTATTCCACAAGACTTTTGCAGTATCAATGCCACGTTTTGTAATCATCAAGCGCGAATTGATAGTTCAGGTAGAGGCGGTGATTTATGGATACGTTATCCTGACGGCACATTAAAAAATTTAACCCAAGCCGCAGGTTATGGTCAAACAGGTCTACAAGGTAATAAAGCCATTCAAGTGCGTGACCCAGCGGTACATTGGAATGGCAAAAAAATCATTTTCAGCATGGTGGTCGGTGCGCCTAGTCATTATCAGTGGAAAACATTTTATTGGCAGTTGTATGAAATCACAGGCTTGGGCAAAAACGATACACCTGTGATAACTAAAGTAGCGAATCAACCTGCCAATTACAACAACATCAATCCCACTTACGGCACAGACGGGCGCATTATCTTCGTTTCAGATAGACCGCGTGAAGGTTTGACGCAGTTATATCCACAATTAGATGAATATGAAGAAGCCACCTCCAATACAGGTTTGTGGAGTCTTTTGCCCACTACAGGTAATTTGACTCTGCTCAATCACGCGCCTTCTGGAGATTTTAATCCCTTTATTGATAGTTACGGACGGGTGATTTTTACCCAGTGGGATCATTTGCAACAAGACCAACAAGCCTCGGCTGACCGTAATAACACAGGTCATTACGGCACGTTTAATTATTCAAATGAATCGGCAACCGCAAAAATTTTAAACAGCAGAGTCGAAGTTTTTCCTGAGCCTTTGAGTTTTGACGCGCTTTCTATAACAGGAACAAATTTAGCAGGACTTCGTTTTAATCAGTTTTTCCCGTGGCAAATTAATGAAGACGGCACTGAATTAGAAACCGTCAATCATATCGGTCGCCATGAACTAGGCGGCTCTTATGTGGATGGCGTGTTTAAAGACGACCCTGTGTTGACTTATTTAACTAATAATTCTAATCCCAATAAAATCAGTAATTTTTTTCAAATTAAACAAGACCCGACTAATGCCAATCGTTTTATTGGCATCGACGCGCCAGAATTTGGCACGCATGCGTCGGGTCAAATTGTGCGCCTGAACAATGTCGCGCCTTCACATAACGCTGATGAAATGACTATTGATTATCTTACCGATAAATCAACCGCGTCTTTCACCGCCGATGGTGCGACACCCTCAGCGCAAAACTCAGGTCATTACCGCGACCCCTTAATTCTTTCAGATGGGACTTTACTTGCCGCGCATACTATTGAAACGCGCTCCGATAAAAACGAAGGCACAACCTCAAGTGATTATGCCAATAGTTATCCACAATCGCGTTATAGCTTTCGTTTGCGTACTTTAAAGCAATTGCCTAATGGAACGTGGACAGCCGACCAAACGCTAACTAATGGCATCACTAAAGACATTAGCTATTACAGCCCTGACAGTTTAACCCACTACACTACGCCCTTGTGGGAGTTGCAACCTGTTGAAGTCAAAGCCAGAACTAAACCCACAAAGCGCGTTCCTGTACTTGCCGCACCCGAAGCGCAAATTTTGCAAGAAGAAAGCATTGACCCAACGCAATTACGCCAGTATTTAAAAAAGAAAAAGCTGGCTTTGATTGTAATGCGTAACGTGACCCGCCGTGACCATAGTGATAAACAACAACCCTTTAACTTAGCGGTTGCAGGTTCTGCGACACAAACGCTGACAGGAAAAGGCAAAGTTTATGAAATAGCGCATTTTCAAGCTTTTCAAGCCGACCAGATTCGTGGTTTGACAGGCTGTTGTTCAAATACGCCACTAGCAGGACGGCGCGTTTTAGCGCAAGTGTTGCATAGTGTTAATGCTAATCCACCCTTATCTGCAAGCGATCCTAAAGGTAGCGTTAAAATCGCCAGCGATGGTTCAGTGGCTATGTTATTACCCACGCAACGGGCAGTCACTTGGCAACTCACCGACTCAACAGGTCAGTTTGTGGTCAGAGAACGCAATTGGCTGTCATTGCAAGCAGGTGAGATTCGTAGTTGCCCTGCTTGTCATGGTATTAACGCCACCGACCAAATCGGACAACCCACACCCACCAATAAACCCGAAGCTTTGCGCCAATTACTGCAATATTTAAAAGGCAACGGTAGTTTATAAAGTCTGGGGCTTTATCATCACTGGCATCACTTAATTCAATGACAAGTGCATTGGTTTAAGTGGTGCTTTTTTTGCCTATCAGTGAATGATGACGCAAGCATAAATCTCAATAGTTTTTATTAGTACATTAAAAAAAGCCCAGCTACATTTAATGTAGCTGGGCTTTTTTAATCAAAATCGCTTAAATTTACAATTTCACAATAATTAAGGAACTAATTGTAGACCTTGGGTATTATTGCTAGGTGTTGAATAAAGCAATGGTACTCTACAGTTATTGGTAGAATTAGTGCTAGTAGCGGGGTAGATAGCATAACTTAATGGATTAACAGGGGCTGTTAAATCCACTTTACCTGTAACAGAGGCTGGGTGAACGGCATTAGGTACAGCTAAGAAACCACTCACGCCAAAGCTATGAGTAGCAGAGCTGGTATTAACCGCTGCCAATACGGCTGGTTTGCCAAATGAGTTAATCACTTCATTAATTAATGTTGATCTGTCACCTGATAATGGATTAACTGCACCAACACGGTACAAATAAACTGATTCAACCCAGTCATGATATGAACCATTGGCAACGTTTTCTAAAGTAGGTGCGACACCATCAACTTTGATAAAGCGGTAGCTTTTACTTCTTGAAGCATTTTTATCTAAAGATTGAATACCAATTGCCCAACGCGCACCCGCATATTTAGTGCTGTCAAATGAGCCAGAGGTATTGTTAGTATCTAAATCTAATTCATCCAAACATTCTTCCAAACCACCTGAAGATGCCATAGTGTGAACCATTGGACGGGTTGCTGATTCCAATACAGGCGCAGAACCTGCAGTTTCATTAGAACCTGCATAGTCAGCTTGGCTAACCATTTTTGAGCCTGCTGGATTACAAACGTTATCTAAGAAACGAATACCAAATTGTGCTTTAGTACCTGAACCAATAGTACGGCTACAGATATGTAATTTAGAACTGGCGGGTTTAACAGTGGCATTGCTATATAAATTAGAGCTACCTACTTTAAATTGTTGCCAATCATGAATTTTGCCAGCACCCGCAACAGGTAATGTTAAAGGCGCAATTGGCGCAGGATAAGCGGCAAAAATATCAGCGATTTGGGTTGAAGACAGGCTAGGCATACAGCTTTGAGTCTCTGAACCTACGCAAGCATTGCCTTTACCAAATTGGGCTTCTTGCAACGCATTACGCAAACCTTTAGTTGCAACAACGCCAAACACAGCGGCAACACCGGGAACGATTTTATAACTTGCGGCAATATTGGGCGTACCAGTAGGCGCGTTACCACTTGCCACGGTAAAAATTCTAGGTTCTACGTCAGAAATACCAAAATCTGGCGAAGTAGAAGTGTTGTTGGTCGAGCTGTAATCGCAGTTGACAGTAGCTGCAAATAAGCCCGCGCTAGCTGGTGTACAAGTACCTGTATTGCTAGTAACATTTAAAAAAGCAGTCCGTAAGTTATTGGCAACAGGTACAGTTCCTTGTAAAGAACCGCCTTCATTGCGTTTATACAATAACAAGTTAGCTTTCCATGACGTGTGTTTTTGTAAAGCAGTCAATATAGGATTTAATGCAGACCCTGCGTTTAATTCGCATAAATAAGCGTTTTGATTGCTACCTAATGTGCCAAGGTCTTGATATTTACGCACTGTGCCTGTTTTACAAATACCGTCTTTAGTGCCTGTCAACAAAGAACGCTCGACCAATTCTTTTAAAGCCGATGAACCTGACAAAAAAACTTGGGTAGTATTTGCCAAAGTTGCCGCAGTGGGTGTGCCGTCAGCATTTACAGCGATGGCCGCATGTGCCGCGCCGCCAAATAATGCGCAAGAAACCGCCGCGCCCAGCAATAATTTTTTCATGATTTTCCTCGTTAGCTGTGGATTTAAAATTAACAAAAAAACGTGCTACCGTTATTTTTTGTTATTCTCACAGCCTTAGATGTCAAAAATTTTACTACTTGGTTAATGTTGTGCGTAATGTCATACATTTGTCTAACAAAATAGCGTGATTATCAAATTGCCTGTATTTATTCGTCTTTTTCGCTATAAACATACATCGTTTAAAATTAGATTATGATTTTTTCCCTAAAAATTAAGCCTAATCATTAATAATGTATTAGTAAATGTTAGACTATTTAATCTAAATTAAAGATAAACTATTGGGTAGTACATCAAAAAAGTAAGTTTTAAAAAACCTTCTTTTCGCATTCAAACCTAAGCTTTGAACACTAAAAAATTTGATATTTACCGATTCACTTTTTTGATGCACTATTATCATTTACTCAGTAGACTAACAATACTACGATTAACTTGTTTTTAAATTTTATATGTTTGAACTAATAAAATTATTATTTGCTATTTGTCTTTGGAGAAAATCCCCTGAAGATGTACCCTATTCTATTAATTTATGGCGTTTATTAATTTTAAGCGATATATCAATTAGTTTTTTAGTGTTAAATATACGCGGTGATTGGCTAAGCGCGTTAATGCAGGCTATTTTTGGCACAATTCTAATTAGCTTATTTGCTTGGTTTAGTTTATTGCTTGCTCAAAAACAAGCCCGATTTTATCAAACCAGTTCAGCCTTATTAGGGACGGACACACTAATTAGTTTTTGTGCATTACCTGCTATAGCCACTTTTACCTTAGGACAAGGTGGTTTATTAGTATTAATATTTATGACAGGCATTATTATTTGGCAATGGTTAGTCATTGCACATATTATCCGTGCCGCACTAATGCAGAGTTTAAGTTTTAGCTTAAGTGTAGCCTTTTTATATTTGCTTAGTGCCTATTCTTTAACCGCCTTATTATTTCCAGAAGTGGCGGGGCTTAACAATTAAAATTTAAAGCATTCTAATTTCACTAACCAGTAAATTCAGCATTAAAGGAATGATTATGGCAATCTATCAACATATCTTATTAGCTGTCGATTTCTTTCAGCAAGATGAATTAGTTATTGATAAAGCAAAAAATTTAGCCTTACTACATAAGGCTCACTTGAGTATTGTTCATGTTGTTGATAACCTTCCTATTTATGATATAGGTTATGGTGAGAATATGTTATTTAATTTAGATTTAGCAGCTGAATTGATGGAAATAGCAAAACAAAAACTAGCTGAGTTAGCTTTAAAATTACAGGTAACCGATGATGATGTTTTTTTGGAAATGGGTTGTCCTAAATTACAAATTGTTAAAGTTGCTCAAGAAAATAATGTTGATTTAATTGTCTTAGGTTCGCATGGGCGGCATGGTTTAGCTTTATTATTAGGTTCAACAGCTAATGGGGTATTGCATTATGCCGCTTGTGATGTTTTGGCGGTGCGTTTAGCGGACAATTAATTTTTACCTATAAAAATACTTATAATTATTAAAGAGGAGGCAATAAAAAATGATAGGGCATATTGAAAGCTATGATGAACAGACGCAAACGGGTGCAATAAAGAGTGAAGAAAAATTCTTCCCTTTTTATATTAATGATTGGGCGGCTAATGTTGCGCCAGAACAAGGTGACGATGTCATTTTTGAAGTGGTCGATAATAAAGCGGTTCAAATTAATTTGATGGGTGCTTATTTAGAAAAACCCAAAGCAGTTAAATACCGTTATCTTGCCGCTTTTTTAGCATTAATACTGGGATTTTTAGGCGTACATCGATTTTATTTGGGTTATTATAAAATCGGTTTGATGCAAATAGCTTTTACTGCAATTACCGTAGGTTATGGCGCGTTATGGGGATTTATAGAAGCAGTATTATTATTAGCAGGTCATATCGATAAAGATGCCAAAGGACGACCTTTAAAATAAAGGGGTGTGCTAACAGTAAAAGGCGGGTGATTATTGATATAGATTTTCACATTATTAGGAGTGAATGATATTACTCTTGTATGACTTGCGTAGAGAGGTTGCATTGCAACGTCTCTATAATCAATTCAATTGCAGAATAATAATTACTTAACATAAAAAGCCTGTTAGCTTTTTTCAAGCTAACAGGCTTTTTGTTTTAAGCGGCTAGCATTTGAACAACCTAATGTGAATAACCTTAAGCTATAATCACACAACTTTGCTACTAAAATCCCTGTAAGTGTTGAGATAGAAATGCCCCCCAATTTACCGCGCTTCTCTCAAAGCCTTTGGCTAGTATTGACTGTATTTATCGTTTTTGCAGTGACATTTGTTTTGTATGTTCGCTCAGAAAAAAAAATTGATTATGCTAATGAATTGCGCTCGCGCTCATTTTTGCTTGCCGATGAATTACGTCAATCGTCTGATGATCTCAGCCGCATGGCACGCAGTTATGTGCTGACAGGCGATAGCCTTTATAAACAACATTTTCAAGAAATTCTCGCTATTCGTGATGGCAATAAAGCCCGTCCTATTGATTATTACACCAATATTTACTGGGATTTAGTATTAAGCGATGACAAGCGACCCTATGCTAATGGACGGGCGATTGCTTTATTGGATTTAATGCGCCAAACAGGCTTTACTGAAGCGGAATTGACCAAATTAGCACAAGCCAAAGCAAGCTCGGACGTACTCACTACTACCGAATATGCGGCAATGCACTTGTTGGAATCGTTACCAGCAATCAGCGCGAGCAAACGTCTTGAAGTCAGCTTGATGTTACACGACAAGGCTTATCAACAAGCTAAAGCCAATATCATGTATCCGATTAGTGAGTTTTATCAAATGATGAATCAGCGCACCTTAAATACGGTACAGACCGCTGAAAACAACAGTGTGATATTACGAGCGGTGTTTGTTTGCTTTGGTTTGTTATTGATTATGAGCTTAGAACGTGCTTATCGTGCCTTATACATCACGCTAGGTTGTTCAGTAGAAACCTTGCATAGCTCAATTATGCGTCTTGGCAGTGGTGATTTTTCAAATCCTATTCATATCACTGAAAAAACCAAAGATAGCGTTATGGCATGGCTGTTAGAAACACAGCTTAAATTGGCGCAACTCGATGCTGAACGTAATGAATCTCAAGCTAAAAATCAACGATTAACCCAGCTCTATGCCGCTTTGAGTCAATGCAATCAAGCGATTGTGCGTTGCAATAATCAGCACGATTTATTTAAGCAAATCTGTAGAGATGCGGTGCTTTTTGGGGGCATGAAAATGGCGTGGATAGGCTTACTTGATCAAAGCACGCAACGCTTAATGCCCATTGCTTATTACGGTGAGGGTACAGATTATTTAGATGGCATTGAAATTTCAATTGATGGCGCTATAGCCGCAGGACAAGGCCCTACAGGTACTGCCATGCGCGAAGATTGTCCTTTTTGGTGTCAAGATTTTCAACATGACAAAGCGACCGCACCTTGGCATGAACGAGGAGCTAATTACAATTGGCGCGCCTCGGCGGCATTACCTTTACATCAAAACAACCAAGTCATTGGAACATTTACCTTCTATTCAGCTGAACTGAATGCCTTTGATGAAGCGGCGCGTAATCTGCTGGTTGAAATGGCAATCGACATCGACTATGCACTTAATAATTTTGCGCATGAAGCACAACGCAAACAAGCCGAAACGGCTTTAGCTAATTCACATCAATTACTCACCACAGTAATTAATACCGCACCCATGCGTATTTTTTGGAAAGATACCCAATTACGTTATTTAGGCGCGAATATCGCTTTTGCCAAAGATGCTGGTTTAAGCAATAGTGCAGACTTAATAGGCAAAGATGATTACCAATTAGAGTGGAAAGAAAATGCTGATATTTATCGCGCTGATGATCAAGAAGTCATTAATTTAGGTATTTCTAAATTATCTTATGAAGAACCACAAACTAATACTGAAGGTAATACTATTTGGTTACGCACCTCAAAAGTACCGTTTTATAATGAACAGCATGAAATTATCGGTATTTTAGGGATTTACGATGATATTA
The DNA here is from genome assembly GCA_049296695.1 of Methylococcaceae bacterium. GTDB lineage: Bacteria > Pseudomonadota > Gammaproteobacteria > Methylococcales > Methylomonadaceae > UBA10906. Next base: position 9,371 of record JBAQSX010000154.1, read on the forward strand.
CTGAACAAAAGAAAGCCCAAGAACATATTGATTATTTGGCTAATTTTGATGTATTAACAGGTTTGCCTAATCGCGTTCAATTAGATATTCGCATTAATTATGCAATTAATTTAGCAAAACGTGCCAAATCACAATTAGCTTTATTATTTCTTGATTTAGATCATTTCAAAGATATTAATGATACTTTTGGTCATAGTATGGGCGATACTTTATTAATCGCTTTTGCTAAACGTTTATGTTCAGTTTTGCGTGAAGAAGATACCCTAACCCGCTTAGGGGGCGATGAGTTTATTATTTTACTACCCAATATTAATGCCGATGGCGCGGCGCGAGTTGCCAATAAATTACTTATGGCCATAGCTCAACCGTATAAAATTGAACAATATGATATGAGCTTAACGGCCTCCATTGGTATCGCGCTCTATCCCGATGATGGCATTGATTTAGAAAGTCTTTCTAAAAGTGCCGATATGGCGATGTATCGTGTTAAACGTGAAGGACGGCATGGTTTCAATTTTTTTACTAAAGCCATGCAACAACACACCACCCGCAACTTACAACTACTCAATGGTCTGCGGCAAGCTTTACAGCATCAACAATTACAAGTCTGTTATCAAGCACAAGTCAATCTTCAAAGCCAACAACTTATCGGTGCGGAAGTATTACTACGCTGGCAACATCCACAATTAGGTGTAATTTCACCCGCAGAATTTATTCCCATTGCCGAAGATAGCGGTTTGATATTAAGTATTGGCGAATGGGTGCTAAGAACCGCAGTGCAACAAGCCAAAAGTTGGTTAAATAAAGGTTATGCCCCTTTCATTATTGCTGTTAATTTATCAGCCGTGCAGTTTCGACATATTGATTTACCGCATTTAATTTCACGGATTTTACATGAAGAAGAATTACCACCGCAGTATTTAGAATTAGAATTAACAGAAAGTATTGCTTTGCATAACCCCAAAGGGGCAATTGCCATAATTAATGATTTACATCAACGTGGGATTCGTTTATCCATTGATGATTTTGGCACAGGTTATTCATCTTTGAGTTATTTAAAAAAATTCAAAGTCTATAAACTAAAAATCGACCAGTCTTTTGTGCGTGATATTAGTACCGATTTAGAAGATAAAGCCATTGTCAGCGCGACCATTAATTTAGCCAAAAGCCTAGGTTTAAAAACCATAGCCGAAGGTGTAGAAACTCAAGAACAACTCGCTTTTTTAAAAGCGCAAGGCTGTGATGAAGCCCAAGGTTATTTATTTAGTAAACCCTTATCGGCTATAGATTTTGAAACATTATTACAACAACACGCTATCGGTTTTAATTACTAACTCAAGTTACGCAGAAACGGGAGCGAACTGAGAAAAAAGTTCAGCATAAGACCTCATGACGGCTTTAATAGAAAAAGAATAAAGTTTAGCGCGAATAGCAAAATGATTTAAATTGGAGTGAATAGAAATGCACTCTAATTTAAAGACAGCATAAACATTGGATAAGACAGGATTACTTTGCGTTTTGATAGTATGAGCAAACGACTTTTCAATATTCGCATTGGATTTTAAACTTTTATGAAATAACGCCACTTTCCACCGTTTTTGGTAGAGTGAATTAATCGTATCAATAGAATCATTCAACGCATTAGAAATTAAATACAAATAACCCCTACTATTAAGATTTTCTTGTTTTTACAAAAAGGAAAGTGTTTTTATAAAAAAACTGGTAGTGCTTCAAAAGAGTAGGTTTTAACAAAACGCCATTTTAGTTGGAGTTCAAACCTAGGTTTGAAC